>JBKKDH010000272.1:0-17421 GCA_046708445.1 Arthrobacter sp. | reverse complement strand
TATGGCTTTCACGGCACCTCGCACGAATACGTGACGCACCAGGCCGCCGCGCTGCTGGGCCTGCCCGTGGAGGAGTTCGACGGCGTCATCGCCCACCTGGGGAACGGCGCCTCCGTCACGGCCATCCGGGGCGGCAAGTCCGTGGATACCTCCATGGGCTTCACCCCCCTGGAGGGCCTGGTGATGGGTACCCGCTCGGGTGACCTGGACCCCTCCATCCTGGTGTTCCTCGGCCGTCAGGGGTGGACGCCGGAGGACATCGACAGCATGCTCAACCGCGAATCAGGCCTGAAGGGCCTCGCCGGCAACAACGACATGCGTTCGGTCGTGGAAGCGTCCGAGGCCGGCGATGCCCGGGCCGCTACGGCGCTCGCGGTCACGTCCTACCGGCTGGCCAAGTACATCGGCGGCTACCACGTGGCTGTCGGGGGCGCCAAGGCGCTGGTGTTCACCGCCGGTATCGGCGAGAACTCGCACCAGTTCCGGGCCCTGGTGGCGGAGAAGCTGGGCGCGCTGGGCGTAGAGCTCGACGCCGGCCTGAACAGCCAGCGGTCCAAGGAACCGCGGGTGATTTCCACGGCGGAGTCCGCCCTCCCCGTCCTGGTGGTTCCCACCGACGAGGAGCGTGCCATCGCAGAGGCGACTGCCGCCGTCGTCCATTCATCGCTTGCTCCCTAGCCGCCCCTTTGACGACGCCGTCCATGACACACCCTCATACCATGCCCGCCATCGCCCTGCCCCTGCGAACGGAGCGGCTGGTCCTGCGCCGCTTCGACGGCTCCGACCTGAACGCCTTCCACGCCTACCATTCGCTGCCGGAGACTGCCCGTTTCCTGCCTGGGCCCGCCAAAACGTACACCGAGTCCATGGAGCGGGTGGGCAGGTACGCCAACTTCGCCTTTGAAAAAGAGGGGGACTGGGTATGCCTGGCCATCGAGGCCAAGGGCCAGCCCGGCCTGATGGGTGAAGTGGTGCTTAAGTGGCTGCCGGGCCGTGGACAGGCCGAGGTGGGCTGGACCCTTGCGCCGGCAGCCCGCGGCAAAGGCTACGGGACCGAAGCGGCGGCGGCCGTGATGAAGCTCGGGTTCGAGGAACTGGGCTTCCACCGGATCGAGGCCCGGCTCGATGCCCTCAACACCGCATCAGCCGGTCTCTGCGAACGGCTGGGGTTGCGGCTTGAAGCCCGCCACGTGGACAAGTGGCACTACAAAGGCCAGTGGGCCACCGAGCTGATCTACGCCGTCCTGGCCGAGGAGTGGCAGACCCGGAACGGAACCCCATCGATTGCTCCGTAAGCGCCCTTTTGAGGGGTCATGAGGGCGCCTACGAAGCAACCGATGTAGTCCAAGGGCAACTTTGCGTTCACTGGCTGTTTCGGGGGCGGCTGCCTGTCTCTCCTACAGTCTCGGCAGTAGAGGCGGCACGATCTGCCGCCACAGTGACGAGAGGTAGCGATGATTTCGAGCATCAACCAGCCCAAACTCAGCAGGCGGGCAGCCTTGGCCACGGCCGGAGCGCTTGGGGCGTTGGGAATTACAGTGTCCGCTGCGACCGCGGGCAAGGCGCAGCCAGGTGCGAAGGCGCCGAAGCCCACCCTGGTCTTCCGCCCGGACGGCAGGTTCAAGGTTGTGCAGTTCAATGACACCCAAGACGATGAGCAGACGGACCGCCGAACGATCGAGCTGATGGACCGCACACTTGATGCGGAAAAGCCGGACTTTGTGGTCATCAACGGCGATGTCATCAACGGTGGCTGCGACACCGAGCTGGACGTCAAACAGGCGCTCAACCACGTGGTCAGGCCCATGGAGAGCCGGCAGATTCCGTGGGCTGTGACTTTCGGCAACCATGACGAAGATTCCGCTCAGAAGACCGGCATGACCGAGGCCAGGATGCTTCAGTTCCTGCAGAGCTACCAGTACAACGTGAACGCCGACTCCGCTCCGGGCCTGACCGGCACGTCCAACTCGCAGCTCCTGATTCAGTCCTCCCGCTCCAATGCTCCGGCTTTTGGACTGTGGCTCATCGACACCGGCCGGTACGCCCCGGATTCCATCAATGGCCAGGATTTCGAGGGCTACCCGGACTGGGACTGGGTTCGCATGGACCAGGTCAACTGGTATAGGAACCAGTCCATCGCGACCGAGCAGAAGTACGGCGCGAAAATCCCATCCCTCATGTGGGGCCACATCGCCCTGCATGAGCACCGCAACATGTGGTTTGCCAGCCTGGACTCCCGGACGGAGGCGGATCACGCCCGGGCCGTGACGAAGCACAACATTGTTGGCGAGCGGAACGAGGACGAGTGCCCCGGACCCATCAACTCCGGCCTGTTCAACGCCTTCCTGGAACGCGGGGACGTGCTCGGCTACTTTGTGGGGCACGACCACGTCAACACTTACGTCGGCAACTACTACGGCGTCCAGCTCGGCTACGCGCCGGGAACAGGATTCGGCGCCTACGGACTGTCCGGCGCTGAGCGGAACCGCCTCCGCGGTGCACGCGTTTTTGAGCTGGACGAAAGCCACCCCGGAATCTACAAGGACACGCGGCTCGTCTTCGCCAAGGACTTTGGCATCGACCTGACGGCCAATGACCAGCCCATCGTTCCGGTCCCGCTGGACGCGGCCCAGAACTGACCCGCAGAGGCGGCCGCCGCCGTCGCGCCTTCCCATCGATTGCTCCGTAACGGCCCTTTCCAGGGGGCAAAGGGGCGCGTACGGAGCAATCGATGGGTGCTAGGCCCGGCCCTTGAGGATCAGGTTCCAGTAGACCTGCGGGAAGACGTCACGGTCCACCACCCAGGACGCACGGCTTTCCTTCCACGTGGGCACCTTGGGGAGGGAAGGCATCGGCCGGTAGTCGGCGTCGAACTCGGCGAAGACCACCGTGGAGCGGGACACCGTGAACGGGCACACTGCGTAGCCATTGTATTTCTCCGTCAGCGGCGCCCCTCTGCGCGCGGCCACCAGGTTCTTCGCGAGCACCTTGGTCTGCTTCCGCAGCGCGCCGCCGCACTTGGAGTTGGTGGTGCCCGCCGCGTCGCCCAGCGACCAGACGTTGGGATAGCCCACATGCCGGAGGGTTTCCGGGTCCACCTGCACGAAACCGCCATCATCGCCAGGGGCGGGCAGGTCCGTGGCCTTGAGCCAGTCCGGCGCCGACTGCGGCGGGACCGCGTTCAGCACGTCGTAGCGGAGTTCCGCGGTGGTGCCGGCCGCGTTGTCCCGGATCAGCGCAACCTGCCCCGCGGGATCTACGGAGGCCAGTTCGCTGTTGAGGCGCAGCTCGATGCCATATTCGGCGATCTTCCGGTTCAGCTCCTCATCTACGCCGTCAACGCCAAACACGGTGGGGTACGGCTGGACCATGACCACGCGGATGTCATCGAGGACTCCTTGCTCCTTCCAGAAGTCACAGGCCAGGTACATGGGCTTCTGGGCCGCGCCCGCGCATTTGGCCGGTCCGGACGGCATGGTGAACACCGCGGTCCCCGACTTGAGGCTGCTGAGCAGCGTCCAAGCTTTGGGAGCCAACTCGAACTCGTAGTGCGAGGCTCCATGCGGGGAGTGGACGGCGGCCGCGAGGCCCGGCACCTTGTCCCAGTCCAGCTGCAGCCCCGGGCAGACCACCAGGTGGCCGTAGGTGGCCTGGCCGCCCGAAGCCAGCGTCACGGTATTGGCCGCCGCGTTGATGCCGGTGGCCCCGTCCCGGATCCATTCGACGCCCGGCGGAATGACCGAAGACTGCGCCCGGATCGCCTCGCTCGCCTTGGCCCGTCCGCCCGCGATGTGGGAGAAGAGGGGCTGGTAAAGGTGGTGGTCTTTGGGTTCGACGACGGCGATGTCACGGACGCCGTAACGGTGCAGCCGTGCCGCCAGGGAAATGCCGGCGTTGCCTCCGCCGATGATGAGCACGTCGTGGTGCCTGGTGTTCACGGGACGGTTCCTTTCCTGGGAGGGCGCGGCCACCACGTGGCAGCATGCCGTTTCCGCCGGCTAGGCTTCGACCCTACCGGGACGACGCCGGGGCGGGAACCCTTCGTGCTCGCTGGCCCTTGACGGCTCCCTGCTGCCGGGCCACACTGGCGCTGTGCCTAGCTGCCGGCCAAGCCGGGCTGGCAACAGGTGTGTCCAAGGAGCGCTCGCCATGCCCGTCGTCGAAGATAGCGTCTACATCTCCCGTCCTCCCCAGGACGTGTTCAACTTTGTGTCGAAGAACGAAAACATTCCGGTCTGGGATTCGTCGGTCCTGCACGCGGAAACCATCGGCGGCGTTCCCGAAGCGGTGGGCACCAGGGCGCAGGGCTCCAGCAAAGTTATGGGCAGGAAATTCGACTGGACTGCCGAGATCACGGAGTACCAGCCTCCCGGCCGCATTGTGTCCCGTTCCGTGGACGGGCAGTTGGAGTTCACCATCACCACCACGCTCGAACCCGAAGGCGACGGGACCCGGCTCAACTACCGGATCGACGCAGCCTCCGGCCTGGGCGGAATTTTCGGGAAACTTGCCGACCGGCTGGTTGAGAAAGCCCAAGCCAGGACAGTCCGGGCCAACCTTGAGACGCTGGCGGAACTGCTGGCCGAGCATCCGGAGCTTGGCCGCAGCGACGCCTGAGGACGGAGACCGGATTCCGCCCCGCCCCCTCCGGCGTGCGGCTGCTGATTAGATGTTGGGATCTGAAGCGCGCAGCGAAAGAATTGCTCTAACGGCAGGGGGTCCGGTGCCCCGGTTACTTCTTCTCGGTCAGGGCGGACGCCTTGTGCGAGGCGCGGGCACCGGTCTTGGCGGACTCCACCACGTACTGCGGTTCGTCCTCCGTGGCCCGGTGCTGGTTTCCGTCCAGCTCGAAGTCGCTGGTCTTCTTCTCGACGATCTTGCCGTGGGTGGGGCCCTGTGGAGTGTTCCATTCCACGCGGGTTCCTTTGCGCAGTGCCATGTCTGCTCCTTGGGCTGGATATGAAACAAGCTGCCCCCATAGTAAGCACGACGAGTTTCCCGGGTCACGGTTCTCTCGGCCTGTTGACTGCCCCGGCGGATCCGGCCACACTGGCGCTGAACCTGACTTCCGGCCAAGCCGGGCCGACTCCGGGCGCGTCCAAGGAGCATAGCCATGCCAGCCGTAAAAGAAAGCGTCCACATTGCCCGTCCGCAGCAGGAGGTCTTTGACTTCGTGTCCAGGTTCGAAAACCTCGCGGTCTTCGATCAGTTTGTCCTTGCGTCCGGGCAGGTGGGTGATGGCCCGGTGGGGTTGGGAACCAGAGGCCGGGGCACGAGCAGCTACATGGGGCAGCGCTCCGACTGGACCGTGGAGTACACGGACTTCCAGCCACCCCGGCGGATGGTGTCCCGCTCGGTCGAAGGAAAGCGCGACGTCACCGTGACGTTCATGCTGGAACCGGTCGACGGCGGCACGCGTCTGACGGAGCTGATTGAGGTCAGGTCCGGGTTGGGATTCCTGGACAAGGTGCCCGCCCCGCTGGTGAATTTCATCCTGGGCTGGTCGCTCCGGGGCAACCTCAAAGCCTTGGCCAAGTGGCTGGCAGAGCATCCCAACACCTGACAGCCCCTGGCTCGCCGTTGCGGCCATCGGGATCCGGAGCAATCGATGGGGCTATTTCAGGCCAGCCCCGGGGAGCAGTTCCGTGGCGCCCAGGGAATCGGCGATGAACGCGTAGTCCCAGGCGCGTTCCCGCCACTGGACGTACCGGCCGGACGCGCCGCCATGGCCGCCATCCATCTCGATCTTCATCAGGATGGGCTCGTTGCCGGTGGTCTTGTTGCGCAGTTCCTGTACCCACTTGGCCGGCTCCACGTAAAGGACGCGGGTGTCGTTGAAGGACGTCACCGCGGCGACCTTGGGGTAGGCCACTTCGCGCACGTTCTCGTAGGGGGAGTACGACTTCATGTAGTCATAGACCTCAGGGTCCGTGATGGGATTGCCCCACTCCTCCCATTCCAGGGCCGAGAGCGGAAGTTCGGGGTCCAGGATGGTGCTCAGGGCGTCCACGAACGGCACCTGCGCCACCACCGCAGCGTACTTTTCCGGCGCCAGGTTGGCCACCGCGCCTACCAGCAGCCCGCCTGCCGAGCCGCCCAGCGCCGCGATGCGGGACGGGTCCACCCAGCCGGAGCCGGCCAGCCAGTCGGTGGCGTCCACGAAGTCGGTGAAGGTGTTCTTCTTGGTGAGTTTCTTGCCGTCCTCGTACCAGTGCCTGCCAAGTTCGCCGCCGCCGCGGATGTGCGCAATCACAAACACGACGCCCCGGTCCAGCAGCGAGAGCCGCGCGATGCCGAAGCCCGGATCCATGCTCAACTCATAGGAGCCGTACCCGTAGACCAGGCCAGCCGCCGTCGAATCCTGTTTGACGTCCCTGTGCCGCAGCAGGGACAACGGGATCCGGGTGCCGTCTGCCGCCGTCGCCCATTCACGGGCGGCGCCGTAGTCGTTGCCCTCGTAGCCGCCCAGCACCGGACTTTCCTTGCGCAGCAGCAGTTCGCCCGCGGGCTGCGCCGGGGTGGGCAGGACAAAGTCGTAAACGCGCGACGGCGTGAAGTAGGACGTGTACCCCAGCCGGATCACCGGGGCCTCGTAGTCGGAACCGCCGACGCCCGCCGTGTAGAGCTCCTCGTCGAACGCGGGCTCCACCGGGGCTTCCTGCGTCGCTGTCCCCAGGCCCGCCAGCCCCATCACCTGGACACGTTCGATGGTGTCCTTGCGGATGGAGACGATGAGGTGCGTCGAGGTGACGCCCGCGCCGTTGACGCGGACGCCGTCCGAATGCTCGACGACGGTGCTCCAGTGCTGCTCGGACAGCGGCTTGGCGAGCTCGGCCGGGTCAACGAGGGAAACCATGGAGTTCACGGCGTTCCGGTTGTGGGTGATGACGATGCGCTCTTGCTTTTCGCCGTCAGGGCCGGTGAGCAGGAACGGCTCGGCCTCGTAGAGCACGCGTTCGTCCCGGGAGATCACGGTGGTGAGTGTCGCCGTCGGATCATCAAACCGAAGCAGGCGGGTCTCGCTGTACTCGGAACAGCCGATGCCCAGCACAAGGTAGCGCCTGTCAGAGGAGAGCTCAAAGCCCAGCCACATGGCGACGTCGTCCTCCTGGTAGATCACCTCATCGTCGGTGACGGGCGTGCCCAGGACGTGGGACTTGACCTGGTACGGGCGCCACGCATCGTCCACCACGGTGTAGAAGATGCGGGTGCCGTCGGGGGAGAAGCTGACGCCGTAGAAGATGTTCTCGATGACGTCGGGCAGGAGTTCGCCGGTGCGGAGATCCTTGATCCGGAGGGTGAAACGCTCGTCGCCCGCGTTGTCCACGGCGTAGGCGTAGAGGTTCCCGTCCACGGTCACGGCCGAACCGCCCACGGAGAAGAATGGCTTGCCTTCGGCCTCAACGTTGCAGTCCAGCAGCACTTCCTCGCCCGGAATTTCGACGCCGGCCTCCACCGCCGGAGGAGTCCAGTCCGCCGCGGGGTTGCCGGTGTCCTGGCCGCGGACGCGGCACTGGATGCCGTATTCCTTGCCTTCAACCGAGCGGCTGAAATACCACCAGCCGTCCTTACGGTTCGGGACAGACAGGTCTGTCTCCTGCGTGCGACCCTTGATTTCCTGGAAGATGGCCTCCCGCAGCGGCTCCTGGTGTGCGGTGATGGCTTCCTGGTAGGCGTTCTCTGCCTTCAGGTGCCCAATGACCTCGGGGGATTCCTTCTCACGCAGCCACTCGTAGTTGTCCACGAACGTGTCGCCGTGGTGGGTCCGCTCGTGCGGCACTTTTTTTGCAACCGGCGGCGTGAGGGAAGTGGTGGCGGAATCCTGCAGCGGAGTCTGGGTCATTCCTTCAATATATAGACCCCTCCGGGCAATGGGGCGGCCCGTTCGCTACCGGAAGATCACCCGCCTTGCGACGCTCTCTCACTTCCTGCGGCTTTTCCGGGAACGCTCTCGCACTTCCTGCGGGTTTTCCGGGAACGCTCTCTCACTACCTGCCCGGCCCGGGCGACTGTTGTGGGAGCGTCCAGGCTGGACATACGACGGCGGCACGCCAGACAGCCTTTTGGCCCACCGTAGGCGCGGCTCACCCGCCAGACTTGGCCGCCGTCGTTCGCTTTTCAGAAGCGTGCGCTGCATGGCCCCATGCCGTGATGGACGGGAACCCTCCATCTTCCCGCGCCCAACTTGCGGCACCTGCCGGTTCGGAAGGTGCCCAAGGTGAGAGAGCGTTCCCGAAAAGGCTGCAGGAGGTGAGAGAGCGTTCCCGAAAAGGCTGCAGGAAGTGAGAGAGCGTTGGGAAGGGTGCAGGCGTATCCTGATCACGCTAGGCACCAGCCACGCATAACCACGCCTGAAAGGGGAAGTTCAATGACCATCCCGCCAGTGCACGAACCTGAGCCATTCCCGCCGGAACCCGGCCCGGATCCCATGAACCCTGACCCCACGTTCCCGGGGCACCCAGGCCCCGCCAGGCCCAGCCCTGTTCCGACGCCGGAGCCCCCCGGCCCGTTGCCGGTGCCGGACCCGGGGCCCGCACCACTGCGACCTGATCCCACCCGGAGCTAAGTTACCCGTCGGAACCCCTTGCATTGGGTCTCACCCCAGTGCTAAAACGGCAGTACCGGGAGGATCCGAACGCGTTGTATATCTGCCTCTTCAGGGCGATTTGCCACTAAGGAACGCCACAGCGCCAGATAGCGCATCGGCAGTTGCGGGTGATCCCCTCCGAAAAAGGATGGCCCCCGGCATTGCGCCGGGGGCCATCCCCATGTCCGCGCCAGGGCCGCGTGTACGTTCGCTGGGTGGTGGGCTTAGGTGGCGAGCTCGACCATCAGGGCGGGCAGCTCATCGGCGAGTTCGCGGGCCAGGAATCCCAACGGTCCCAGCCTGCTGGCAAGGCGGTCTGCGGCAGCCGCGTGGAGGTGGCTGCCCCAGCAGGCGGCCTGGGCGTCGCTGGTTCCCCGGGCCCGCAAGCCGGCGATGGCACCGGCCAGGACGTCCCCGCTGCCGGATGTCCCCAGCCCGCCGTAACCGGTGGTGATCTCCCACAGCCCAGGGCCCTCCGGCGCATCGGCTTCCCCCTGCGTGCCCACAGGCCGGGCCACGAATCCCTGGCAGCTGACCACCGCTTGGTAGCGTGCCGCAATGGCCGCCACGGCAGGTTCCAGCTCGTCCACGTCCCGGCCCAGCAGGATCTCTGCCTCATGGGGGTTCGGGGTCAGGATCAGCCGGCGCCGCCACGGATCGAGGGAATCTTCCAGCCGGGGCAGGCACCCCAGCGCGTAGGCGTCCAGGATGATGGTCGCGTCCCCGGTCACCAGGCCGCGGCCCGCGACGCCGTCATCATCCTGGTCCAGCAGCGTCCGAAGGAGCTCCTCGGTGAGGTCGATGTCGTCAAGCCCGGGGCCGATCAAAACGGCATCGGCGCTACCAAGCTCGGAAAGAATGGGCCCCAGACCGGATCCCAACACGGACCCACTCGACGTTTCCGGCAGCCCCGTGACCCCCGCCTCCGGAAGCGTCACCGCAAGTTGCAGGGCCACGGATTCGGCCACCGCCATGGTCAGCCTGCCCGCCCCGGCACGGAGCGCGGCAGTGCCGGCCAGCAGCACGGCACCGGGGGTTGCCCGGGCGCCGCCGATCACCATAACGGCGCCGCGCGAGTACTTGTCCTCGCCGGCAGACGGCAGCGGCCAGGCGCGAAGCAGCGACGGCGTGACGGGCGTCGCCCGCGGACCGTAGGAGCCCGAACCATCTCCCCCCGAACGATCACCGCGCGAACCGTTCCCCCGGGAACCATTCCCTGGGGATCCATTGGCCTGAGCCTCCGACCCGGCAGCCTCCGGCCCGGCAGGCCCCTGACCGCCCTGACCCTTACCGCCGCGGGTGGACACTGGCATCCCCGCCGTGTTCGGTGACTTCGACGCCCTGGGCGGTGAGGTGGTCCGCCACGTTGAAGCTCTCCAGTGTCCACGGTCCCTGCCCCTCGGGCCGCACGTAGCGGGTGATGGACGCGTTCAGGACGGAGGTGCCGGCGGCGAGGTCCAGGATCTCGGCTTCGCTCATGCCTTCCAGGATGTACCGGCACAGCAGGACCACCGCGTCGTGGCACACCAGCATCACCCGGTGTCCGCTGCCCAGGGTGTTCAGTTCGCTCAGGACGGAGCGCAGCCGCAGCGCCACGTCGGCCCAGGATTCTCCGCCGGGCGGCCGGTAGTAGAACTTGCCCAGCCACAGCCGCCGTTCGGCCTCGTCCGGATGCCAGCGGTCAACGCCTTGCTTGGTCAGCATGTCCAGGATGCCGAGTTCACGGTCCCGCAGCCTCTCGTCCGTGCGGACCTTGACCGGCCAGCCCGCGGTTTCCACGGCGATCTGCGCCGTCTGCCGGGCCCGGACATAAGGTGAGGACACGACGGCGTCGGCGCGCCGATCCTCGGGAGTTGCGGCCAGCGCCCGGCCAAGTGCGAGTGCCTGGTCCTGTCCGGTGGCGGAGAGTCCGACGTCGGCGTCGCGGGCGGGAACCTCAATGAGGTCGGCGCCGGCCAGCCCGGCTTTCGTGGCGGCCACGTTGCCCTGGCTCTCGCCGTGGCGGACCAGGACAAGCTCCACCGCACCGGGTTCCCGCACCGCCTGCGTCATTCCGTTGTTCTCCACGCCTCATCACCCTGTCCGCCAAAGTCCCGCCCGCTGACCGCCGGATGCGGAAAGCAGGGACATTACTAGCGGCGTACCCAGATTTGGGCGCGGATAACGGGCCGACGGCGGCAGTTAGGGGATCCGGGGCGCGGTCACCGTTCCGGGGTCAGCACCTTGGAGAAAACCACGGCGCCGTTGGCGTTGCGGAGGCTGGCGGTGAAAGTGCCGTCCCCGCCCAGCTGGACGTGGCCGAAGAACTGGTTCTCGCCGTCGCGCGGTGACTCGCCGGGGAAGCGGCCCGCCTTGGCGAACACCACCTCCGGGCCGAACGTCCCGTCCATGGGATTGGGCCCGAAGGATCCGGCGGCGATGGGTCCGGCGACGAACTCCCAGAACGGGTCGAAGTCGGTAAACGCTGCCCGCTCGGGGGAGTAGTGGTGGGCCGCGCAGTAGTGCACGTCGGCGGTCAGCCACACCACGTTCTTGACCCGGTTCCGTTTGAAGGCACTGAGCACCCCGGCGATTTCCAGTTCGCGGCCCAGCGGCGCGCCGGGGTCCCGGTTGGCCAGGCTTTCCTGGTTCACGGCGCCGTCCGGGACGATGATGCCCAGCGGCAGGTCCGCGGCGATCACCTTCCAGGTCGCCTTGGACTTGGACACCTCCCGGATCAGCCAGTCCACCTGTTCCTGGCCCAGGATGGAGGTGGCGTAGGGCTCCTTGCCGTCCGTATTCGGCGACTTGAATGTGCGCATGTCCAGGCAGAAGATCTCCAGCAGCGGGCCGCGGCTCATCTTCCGGTAGAAGCGCGCGGGCTGGTACTGCCCTCCGTCCTCGAACGTTCACGGGCGCCACAGCGCGGCGCTGTCGGCGATGGGCATGTTTTCCTGCCACGCCTGCCGGCCACGGGCCGCGAGGGTGTTGACGTCGCGAACGGTGTAGCGGGGGTCGTCCAGGATTTCGCCGGGGTACCAGTTGTTGGTGGTTTCGTGGTCGTCCCAGTTGGCGATCACGGGGACGTCGGCGAACATGGCGCGCATGTTGGCGTCCAGTGAGTTGTAGCGGTGCCGGCCGCGGAATTCGGTGAGCGTCTCGGCCACCTTGGACACTTCCTCCGTGACCAGGTTGCGCCACACCTGCCCGTCCTTCTCCGCCACGGTTTCGGCGATGGGACCGTCGGCGTAGACGGTGTCGCCGGAGTGGATGAAGAAGTCGGGCCGGGTGTTGTGCATGGCCCGGTAGCCGCGCATCCCGCCGATTTCCTCGTTGATGCCCCAGCCCTGCCCGGCCGTGTCGCCGGTCCACACAAAGCTCTGGGCGGACGACGGCGGGAGGTCGCCGCCGGTGCGTCCGTTGCCGTTGGTGGTCCCGGCGTCGGGCGCCGTACGGAAGGTGCCCGTGACCGTCTCGCCGGCCGCGCCGCCGTCGTCCTCGAAGCTGATCTCCAACGCGAAGCGGGTGTTGGCGGGGAGGTGGCCGGCGTGGATCTTGGCGGTGAAGTCGGACGCCTGGGTGGCCCGCGGACCGCGGAGGGTGCGTTCGAAGGCGCCCCGGCCGCCCAGTACGGTGCCGCCGTCGTCCACTGCCCTGAGGGTGGCGATCATCCGGCCCGCGGCGGAGGAACGGGACCAGAGCACAGCGGAATCCGAGGTGACGTCCCCGGTGGCGATGCCGCTGGGAAGGGTGAGGCGGTTCCGGACGAGGGGGAGCCCGGCCGGGGCCGGGCTGTTCGGGATCTGGCCGGCGGGGGACGCGTTGGCGGCAGTGGGGGCGGCCGCCAGTGCTGCTGCGAGGACGGAACCTTTGACGATGGTGCGGCGTGAAATCTCAGTCATGGCACCCACTGTGCACGGCCCGGATACACGGTCCGTTGAGTCGGGATGAACGCCAGGCATGGGCCGGGTGAACCGATACTGAACTGTCATCTGGAGCCCTTGACACTGCGTCAATAACGCGCGGTAATTGTAAGCACTCTTATCAAATTGGGGTCCGAAATGCGCAACATCATTCCGAAAGGCACCCTCCGGCAGGTGCTTCTGCCGCCCACTTTTGGCCTGCACCTGGCTGGGAACGCGGAGTTCACGGTGCTCTCCGTGGAGGTTTGGAGCACGTGCCTGGTGGTCAACATCCATGTGAAGTCGGCCCTGGGCCGGCCGGTTCCACGCATAACCATCGAGGACCACTGGGGCACACGGTACAGGTTCCGTGACTCCGCCAGCCTTGGTACCCGGAACCTGCAGGTCTTCACGCCGTCTGTCCCGTACGGCACCAGGAGCCTGACCATCAGGTCCGTGGACGATGCCGACGCCCGCCTGGTGGTGACCTTCGCCGTCCCGCTCATGCTGGAGGACGACGAATTGGCAGAGGCAGGGGAAGCCGTCTCCCGGGCATCGCGGTTGCAGCGCCCGGCGTAGCTTGCGGTGCCCGGCATAGGTCTGGAGCGCCCGGCATAGCGGGCTGATAGGAGGAGGCATGGAAGACACCGCGCGCTTCGAACCAGCGACGGCGATCGTGACAGGATCCGACTCCGGCATCGGAAGGGCCACTGCGGTGGCCCTTGCCGCATCCGGACTGGACATCGGCATCACCTGGCACACCGACGAGCAGGGTGCTGAAGAGACGGCAGACGAGGTCCGGCGCGCCGGGCGCATCGCCGTCGTCCGCCGTCTGGATACGACTGATCCGGCCGGGGCCGCAACCGCCATCGACTCCCTCGCCGATGAGCTGGGCGGGGTGGACGTCTTCGTCAACAACGCCGGAACGGGCGACGGGACCGCGTTCCTGGACCTGGACCTCGACACCTGGAAAACCACGGTGGACACGAACCTCACGGGCGCATTTGCCTGCCTGCAGGCCGCCGCCCGCCGGATGGTCAAGGCGGGGAGGGGCGGCCGGATCGTGGCGGTTACCAGTGTCCACGAATTCCAGCCGCGGGTGGGCGCCGCGGCCTACGATGCGTCCAAGCACGGTCTGGGCGGGCTCATCAAGACCATGGCCCTGGAGCTGGCTGAATACGGCATCACAGCCAATAATGTGGCGCCGGGCGAGATCGCCTCGCCCATGACGGGCCAGACGGACGAGGATCCTACAACGAAGGACCGGCCCGGCGTTCCCCTCGGCAGGCCGGGAGATGCCCGCGAGGTGGCGGCGGTCATCGCCTTCCTGGCCTCGCCGGCGTCCAGCTACGTCACCGGCGCGTCCTGGGCGGTCGACGGCGGCATGCTCCAGATGGGGCCGCAGGCCGGCTCGCACATCACCGGCCACGGCTGGCGCAAGCCCTGACGGTGCCTAGCGCGCGTACTCGGCGATCCGGCCGTCGCGCAGGGCCGTGGCGAGGGCGTTGATCCCGCCGTAGTCGGGCAGGACCACCGACGCCCCGCCGATGGTGCCCACACCGGCGGTGGGAAGCGTGACGAACCCTGCGGCGTTGGCGTCGGTGTTGCGCAGCGCGTACGCCAGGATGGCCACGGACACCGGATCGAAGCCCTGGTCCACCGTGAGGGATCCGGCGGCAAAGTTCACCATGGCCCGCACCGCGTTGACATCGTTGAGGACCCCGCCGCTGGTCAGCTTCGCCAGAACGGCCCGGAGGAAGGCCTGCTGGTTGCGGACCCGCTGGTACTCGCCGTCCACAAAGGCGTAGCGCTCGCGGACGAACTCCAGCGCGGCCTGGCCGTCGAGGTGGTTCACGCCGGCGGTGAAGACGTGCTGGGTTTCGTGCGTGGACTGGAAAGGTGTGGTGACGTTGACGTCGATCCCGCCCAGCCCGTCCGTCAGGAGCTTGAAGCCGTGGAAGTCCAGCATGACCGTGTGGTCGATGTGGGTGCCCAGCACTGATTCGACGGTCCTCGTCGCCAGGTCGATCCCGCCTACCTCGAGGCTTGTGTTGACCTTGGCCCCGCCGTAGCCCGGGATGTTGACCCACAGGTCCCGCATGAGCGAAACAACGTAGAACGTGCGGCGGTCTGCCGGGACGTGGACCAGCATCAGGGTGTCCGCCCGGTGGTCTGACGAGGCACCCGTGGTGGCAGTCTGGGCCGCCTGTTCCCGGGCGTTGCCGCGGCTGTCGCTGCCGATGAGAAGGATGTTCATGGCCACCGGCGGCAGGTCGGCGATCGGCTCCGGCGGCGGGGGAGCGGCCGGCGCCGGCGGAGGGGGCGTCTCGGTGGGCGTTGGGGTGGCGGTCTCGCTGGGCGTGGCCGTCTGCGTCACCACCGGCGCCTGGGACTCCGACCCGGTGCGGTTGAAACTGAAGACCGCGACGACGACCCCCACCACCAGCACCAGTGCAAGGACAGCGGCGAGCAGGCGCCGCCGTCGTTCCGTCCACGGCAACTGCGCCGGGTGGGGTGCCGCGTTGGCTCCTGCGTTGGCGCCGCCAGGGACCGAAGGTTCAGGACCGCTGGGGTCAGAACCGGATGGGGTGCTCATCGTTGTGCCTCCATGGCATCAGTTTCCGCCCTCGAGGCCGTTGCGGGCTACATAGTCTCCCAGCGTGTCGAGGGACATCGCCGCGGAGATGGCGTCGATGGCCGCGAGGTCCGGGAGCACAATCGACTGGCCGTCGGTGGTGGTCCGCGTGCCCCGTGTGGGCAGCGTGAACATCACCATGTCGTCGGGCTGGACATCCTTCAGCTCCCTCGCGAGCCTGATCACCGTGGCGGCATCGAGTCCACCATCGACGCTGACGAATGGTGACATGGCGCTCACCACGTTGTGGACCGTGAGGGGATTCAGGACCGTGTCCTGGCTGAGGTTCTTTGCCAGGAGGGCCTTGACGAAGGCCTGCTGGTTACGCACGCGCTGGTAGTCGCCGTCGGCGAAGGCGTACCGTTCGCGGACAAACTCCAAGGCGTGTACGCCATCCAGCGTGTGCGGGCCCGCGGAGAAGGTTATCCGGTCGTGGCGGGATACAAACGGCTTCGGGATGTCCACCTCCACTCCACCCACGGCGTCGGTCATCCCCACGAAGCCTTCGAAGTCGATCATGGCGACATGGTCGACGCGTTGGCCGAACATGGACTCCACGGTCTGCACCATCAGCGGCACGCCGCCGAACGCCAGCGCCGCATTGATCTTGGCGTGGCCGTGGTCCTGGATGCCCACCCAGAGGTCACGCATCAGGGAAATGGAGAAAATGTTGCTGCGGTCGGCGGGAATGTGGACCAGCATGAGGGCGTCAGCGCGCTGATTGGAGGCGGCGCCGCTGGCGGCTTGATCCGTGGAGGCCCCGCGGCTGTCGCTGCCCATCACCAGGATGTTCAACGACCGCCGGCCCGTGTCAGACGCCGAGGCCCCCGCCGCTGCTGGATTGGCTGCGGGGGCACCGCCTACGGCTGCGCCGGCGACGGACGGCTGCGGGCGGGTAGATTCTGCCGGGAAGGCTCGCTCGATCTTGGTGGTTTCCGAGTCGAAGATCCTGCCAAGATTGAAAAGGTAGGCGCTCTTGAACACGGGGAAGAGGACAGCCAGCACCAGCAGTACCCGGAGGGCAACCGTGACGCGGCGATGAAGACGTGCGGGATGGACGGTATGTGCCGAGCTTGGATCCGCGGCATGGGTGCCCATTCCCGAAAATTAGCACCGGCGTTCCGGCGTTACATCGGGGGAATCCGCAGAAAAGCCGCACAATAAGCCGCAGCACGGACGACGGCGGCAGCCCGGTTAGACGGGCGCGTTCAGCCGTGCGTGGCGCAGGATGGAGACGATGGCCGGTGCCAGTTCGTCCTCCATCTGGTGGTAGACCTCCAGGCCGCGGCGGTAAGGGTCGATGATGTCGTTCTCCGACGAGTCCGCCGGCAGGGAGAGGTGCCTGACCGCGGCAGCCCTGGCGGGGAGGCCGCGCCAGAGGGCGGCGTTCTCTGCCAGCCGGTCGCCGCCGTCGTGCGTTGCTTCGTTTGATGCAGCCTGCGCTGCCGGTGCGCTCGGGGTGGCGGCGGCGCGGTCGTCCAGCACGTCGAGCATCCGGGCGAACTCGCGGATGGTGAACGTGCGTTTCAGGAGGGACGCGTCCAGCTGCAGGACCTCGCCGCGGTGGCCCGACGTCATAGTGAGCACCAGGTCCACGCCGCGCAGGATCTTACTGGTGAGCTGTCGGGCGGCGAAGCCCTCCGCGTTGCCGCCGAACGTGCGCACGATGTCTGCGGACGGCGGCTGGATGGGCTCGCCCACGAGCGCACGCGTGCCGGCGCTGGTGACCACAAAACCGCCCGGAACCGCCTGGTCCAAGCCTGCCTGCAGGAGCCGCTCGGCCACGGGGGACCGGCAGATGTTGCCCGTGCAGACGGTCAGGATTCTCACTTGCGCGGGGGCAGGTTCGGGGAGTTGCAACAGGGATACTCTTTCCAGCCGGTGCGCCGGACCGGTCGGTCCGCACATTTCAACTTAACACGTGAAGGTGCGGCTGCCGCCGTCGAAACGCTCTCTCACTTTCCGCAATGAATCGGCCGATGCTCTATCACTTGCTGCAACAAATCGGGCGATGCTCTATCACTTTTGGTCGCTAGCCGGGGGCTGTTAGGAGCCGGAGGTGATAGAGCATCGTCGGGAAGGCTGCAGGATGTGCGAGAGGGTTGCCGAAAAACCTGCAGGTGGTGAGAGAGCGTCTGACGGCGGCGGGAGCGTTAGGCGGTCAGGTGACGGCGGGTCAGGTCCGGGCGGGTCAGGCGGTCCGGTCCCGGCGGGGGCTTACCGGGCGGCGAGCAGTTGCTTCATCTCCTCGATCTCGGCCTGCTGCGAGGTGATGACCGCCTTGGCCAGCTCGATGGTTTCGCTGAACTTCCCGGCGT
>JBKKDH010000271.1:0-6230 GCA_046708445.1 Arthrobacter sp. | reverse complement strand
GGCCGGGATAGGGTTGACGGCATGCCTTCATTCCAGACCCGCCTGAAAATCACCGGACTGAAGCCAGGCAACCCGCCCGAAGCCGTGATGGCCGCCGCCGTCGAGGCATTGGAAACCCGCCACCATGTGGAGTCCAACCAGCTGGAGCTGGCCGGCGGCGTCCCGCAGCTGAACCTTCGATTCCTGGTGGAAGCCACCGAATACCACGGTGAGAACCAGCAGGCGCGGGAGTCGGCAGCGATGATGCGCGACGCCGTCGAACGCGTTGCGCTGACCGGCTCGCTGATGGTGCTCCGCCGGAACCGCGGCCGCTGGGCGCCGCTCTAAACTCAGGCGCCGGGGGCCTCAGGCGCCGGGCGCTGGCTCGTCCACGGGGGAGCGGGTGCCGCGCCGCCGGGTCACAATGATTCCGACGACGATGCCGATCAGCAGGCCAAGCACCACGCCGATCAGGGAGCTGGCCCAGAACGGCAGCTTCGTGGTCGACCCGGTGAAATATCCCAGACCCACCAGCCAGCATGCCCAGAGGATGGCGCCGAGTCCCGCGCAGAGGCTGAAGCCGCGGACCGAAACATCGGCGATGCCCGCGGCTGCCGACGTCGCAAGCCGTCCGCCGGGGATGAAGCGGGCGCCGATGATGGTCCCGTAGGTGGAGGAGCGGCCGGCTTTGGCGATGCCCTCATGGATGCCCTTATGGACTTTGCGCCCCCACCGCCAACGGTCCAGGACATGGCTGAGGCGGCGTTTGAAGAGCTGGAACACCACCATGTCGCCGAGCCAGGAAGCCAGCGCTGACAGTGCACCCACGAGGAAGACGTTGGCCCGGCCATCGGCGGAGAGGGCTCCGCCGGTAATCACCACCATCTCGGACGGGATGGGCGGGAAGATGGCGTCGCCGAGGACCACGGGGATGATCCAGAAGTAGATCGCCGCCCCCCAGCTGTCCGCGTTGCCAAAGTCCATGGCCACAAAGTACCGCACTTTCAGGCAGCGGGACCTGTGGGGCTTCCGGCTAGTGACGGTGGCTGAGGTGCCGGGCGGCGAGGTAGTACCAGTAAGGCCACGCGGCCCACGCAGTGGCGCCCACTGCAATTCCGGCGCCCCCGATGCCCCAGCGGAACCATTTCGGTGCCCGCCCGACGACGGCCACCCCAGCCACAGGGAGGGCAGCCACCAGGGCCCCGCCGATGAACTGTCCCAGTTTTGCCAGGTCCCGCGGGTAGCCGCCCGCCTTGTACAGGGAACGGTTGGCCAGCAGGAACCAGGCGGCCTGGACCACCATGGCCCCAACGCTGATGCCGGTGGACACTGTGAAATCAAGTTTCTTGAAGACAAGCAGGAAAGAACTCGCGGCCCCGGCGCCCGAAGCAACAATGACCAGCCATTTGGCCGCCTCGGAGCCGGGTGTCCGGCGAAGGCGCCGGTGGACCTGGACCACCACGGGGATGATCACCAGGTTGAAGACGCCCCCCGTGGCGTCGTTGATGGTGCCGAAGATATAGGGGCCATCCTTGGGGACTTCGATGGCATACATGGCGCCGAGTGTTGCCACGCCGACGACGCCGAGGCCTGCGGCGGCGTAGGCGAACTTGGCGGCCGTCCGGTCCCCGGGGATCTCGATGAGCGTGTCCATGACGTCTCCTCACACTGGCGCGGATACCCACAGGATATTCCTGCCCCGGCCTGTCATCCAGAGGTTTCCGGTGGGACACTGGCGGCATGCGGATCCAGGTCCTCCAGGGCGACATCACCACCCGCTCCGTGGACGCGATCGTGAACGCGGCCAACTCCACGCTGCTGGGCGGCGGCGGAGTGGACGGGGCCATCCACCGGGCCGCGGGGCCCGAGTTGCTGGCTGCCTGCCAGGCTCTCCGCGACACGGACCTGCCACACGGACTTGCCGTGGGAGCCGCCGTCGTGACTCCCGGTTTCCGGCTCGCGGCGCGCTGGATCATCCACACCGTGGGGCCGAACCGCCAGGCCGGACAGACCCACCGGGCGCTGCTGGTGTCCTGCTTCAGCGAAAGCCTGCGGGTGGCCGATTCCGTGGGGGCCGGGTCCGTCGCCTTCCCGGCGGTGGGCGGCGGGGTCTACGGCTGGCGGGGGAGCGACGTGGCCGCGGCCGCGTTCGACGCCGTCAGCGGGTTTGGTGCCTCACATCCGGCCAGCGCGCTCGAGTTGGTGGAGTTTGTGCTGTTCAGCCCCGAGATGGAAGAGGACTTCAAGGCCGTGTTCGGGCAGCCTTGCTGAGTTCCAGCCGGCTGCGGTACTCCACTGGCTGTTGGCTGATGGGGTCCACAAACCTGATACCGCGGGCCAGCAGTTGCAGCGGCTTGGTGTAGTCGTCAGGAGCCTTGTCCAGCAGATCGGGATAAAAGGCGTCGTTGACGATGCCCAGGCCAAGGGAAGCCATGTGGACCCGAAGCTGGTGCGTTTTTCCGGAGTGGGGCTCCAGCCGGTAGCGCGCGAGGTGCTGCGCCGGACCCTTGCCGGAGGCGTGGGTGCCGGGGGCGGAGGTGCCCGCCGCACCTGCGGGAGTGCCGCCGTCGAACGTTTCCAGCCGTTCGATCCGGGTCTCCGCGTTGGGCTCGCCGTCGATCACTTCGGCGAGGAGGTAGCTGCGGGACTTGGTCATCCGGTTCCGCACCACCACGGGGAAATCGACGGCGGGATAACCCGGTGCCGGCTCAGCGGCTGAGACGCACTCGTACTCCTTCTGCACCTGGCGCTTCTCGAAGAGGACCTGGTACTTGCCGCGGGTTTCGGGATTGGTGGACAGCAGCAGCACTCCGGCGGTCATCCGGTCCAGGCGGTGCATGGGGATCAGGTCCGGCAAGTTGAGCTGGTTGCGGAGCCGGACCAGTGCCGATTCCTGGATGTAGGTGCCGCCGGGGGTGGTGGGCAGGAAGTGCGGTTTGTCTACGACCAGGAGGTGCTCGTCCTGGTGCAAAATGTCCAGCTCCACCGGGATGCGGGTCTCCGGCGGCAGCGTGCGGTAGTACCAGATGAAGGTGTGGTCCTCCAGTCTGGTGGCCCGATCCAAACGGATGCCGCCCTCACCCACGATCTCGCCGGCGTCGAACCTGTCCTCGATGCCCTGCGGATCGATATGCCCCCAGCGGTGCATCATGTAGTCCATCGCGGTGTCCCAGGGCCCCTCGTCCGGGAGGCGCAGGCGGGTGGCGTTGACGCCGTCGCGCACTGGAAGGGGGGATTGCATCACCGGTCCATTCTACTTGCGAGGCCTGCTCTGCGTGCTTCGGCCTGGTCCAGGCGCGTAGAGCAGGCCCCGCAAAGCTATCCGCGTACCGACGGAAAAAAAGTTCTTGACAAAAAAAGTTGTCGGTTGGCATGATGGAAGCATGTTGGACATCGAAGTGATTGAGGACCCCGCCGCCGCGGAGGCGTCGTTGGACCCGATCCGGACGCGCATGCTCCGGGAGCTGTCCGAGCCGAAATCGGCCACCCAGCTCGCCGCCAAGGTGGGCCTGCCGCGGCAGAAGGTCAACTACCACCTCAAAGCCCTCGAGCGGCACGGGCTGGTGGAACTGGTAGAGGAGCGGCGCAAGGGCAACGTCACCGAGCGTGTCCTCCAGGCGACGGCGGCCTCCTACCTGATTTCCCCGGTGGCCCTCGCATCGGTGGCCCCGGACCCGCACCGGTTCTCGGACCGCTTTTCGGCCTTCTGGCTGCTGGCACTCGCGGGCCGCATGGTCCAGGAAGTCGGCAAGCTGATCGCCGGGGCCGCCGCCGCAAGCCAAAAGCTCGCAACGTTCGCGATCGACGGCGAGATCACCTTCCGCACCGCAGCAGACCGCGCCGCTTTTGCCGAGGAGCTCGGCGGTGCGGTGACCCGCCTGGTGGACAAGTATCACGACGCCGGCAGCGGCACCCACCCAAGGGGCACCCTGGCGAGTGGCGGGCGGAGGCATCGGCTCGTCGTCGCGCTTCACCCCGTTCTCAAAACCCCTAACAAACCCCTTTCAGCGAAGGAGCATGACAATGACTGACAAGCGTGAATTTGAGATCGTCTACGACACCGAACTTCCGGGCAGTCCCGAGCGCGTCTGGGAGGCCGTGACCAGCGGCACGCCGGCATGGATGTTCCCGACGGACCAGTGGCCGGACGTCAAGACGGTGCAGGAGTACCCCACTCATCTCGTCTCCCGGATGGACGGTCCGGACGGCTGGTTCAACCAGTTGGAGCACGTCCTGGAACCGCTCGACGGCGGCCGCGCACGGCTGCACTATGTCCACAGCGGGATCTTCGCCGACAACTGGGATGAACAGTACGACGGCGCCAGCCGGCACACCGAGTTCTACCTCCACACGCTGGGCCAGTACCTGAAGTATTTCGACGGCAGGCCCGTGGTGTTCACGGACATCCAGGCCCCGGCTGCGTCGCAGACCCCGGATGGTTTCGAACGGCTGAAGAAGGCGCTGGGCGTGGACAGCGCCGCGCAGGGCGCCGCTCTTGAGGTGGAGGTCGACGGCGTGGGGCGGCTTTCCGGCGAAGTGGACTTCTCCAATGAGAACTTCCTGGGTCTGCGGACCGCGGACACGCTGTACCGGTTCTTCGGCCGCAACGTTTTTGGCGCTCCGGTGGGCATGACCGTCCACGACTTCAGTGGCAGCGGCGACTCGGAGGCTACCGCCAAGGCCTGGAGCGGGTTCCTGGGGAAGGTCTTCGCGTAGGGGCGCCTGTGGCGCGGCGACGCGCAACGTAGATCTGGACGCGCAAATTACCTGACGCGGTGGAAATACCCTCTCTGTCAGCCTGTTGTGAGACAAATTGTCTTGACGATAGGTGGGTAGGAATGACGAAGTCGACGGGGAAGGTCCCGCTGCGCACACTCGAGGAGAAGCTTGCGATTCTTGAGAGGTATGAGGCTGCCGCGCGTGGCCAAAAAGGTGCGGTGTTGCGTGAGTATGGGGT
This sequence comes from Arthrobacter sp., assembly GCA_046708445.1. GTDB lineage: Bacteria > Actinomycetota > Actinomycetes > Actinomycetales > Micrococcaceae > Arthrobacter. The sequence continues at coordinate 1,294 of JBKKDH010000271.1, read as the reverse complement.
TTCGGCGAATGCGATCGGGAACTGGGCATATGCTCGGGATCATGATGAGTTTGCCGCGACTCCCACTGGTAAGAAGTCCTCGCGGTCTGGGGCGATGACGCCGAAGCGCCAAAGCGCCGAGATCGTGCGGTTGCGCCGGGAGTTGGCCAAGGCCCAAGCGGACCAGGAAATCCTCAAGGCCGCATTGGAGTCTGCGGGAAAAGTGCACGCGCTCTTGGAGAAGCTTGCCGAGAGCGCGGAGCCGGTCCCGCTGCAGACGCTATCCGAGAAAGAGCAGTCGAAGGACTCGTCTCCGACGGATTGACCGTGGTGGCCGCGTGCCGGCTGATGGGGATCTCCAGGGCCACGCGATACCGCCACTGCACTCCGCCACCGTTGAGAAAGGCGCCTGTCCCGCAGAAGGAACGCCCTCAGCCGGCGACCCTCACCGATCAGGAACGTGCCAGTATCGAGGCGTTCCTGATCGATGAGGAGTACGCCGATCTGAGCGTGTCCCAAGTGTTCTACCGCGCCCTTGACCAAGGCGTCTATATTGCCTCCGAATCGTCCTGGCACCGTCTGGCAAGGGCAAGGAAACTCAACGGTGACCGCCGGGCCCTGGCCACCCACAAGCCATCGACGATCCCGGAACTGTGCGCCTCGCGCCCGAACCAGGTGTGGTCATGGGACATCACCGTGCTGCGTTCGGTGGACCGCGGCCGCAACTTCCGCCTGTACGTCATCCTGGATGTGTTCAGCCGCTACGTGGTGGGGTGGAGACTCGAGCCCAGCGAAGGCACGCTCGAAGCCATCGATATGATCACCGATGCCCTCGCCCGCGAACAAGCCAAACCTGACGTCCTGCACGCTGATCGGGGTTCGGCCATGACCAGCACGGACATGAACCGGTTCCTGGCCAAACTCGGGATAACCCAGTCCCATTCCAGGCCCCGGGTCTCCAACGACAATCCGTTCTCGGAAGCACAGTTCAAGACCATGAAGTACGCCCTTGACTACCCACGGCAGTTCACAGACATAGAGCACGCCCGGGACTGGACCACCGGCTTCATCAACAGCTACAACACCGAACACCGACACTCCGGAATCGGCTACTACACCCCAGAATCAGTGCACGAGGGAACCTGGCCGGTCCTCAAAAAACGGCGCCAAGCAGCCCTGGACGCCGCCTGGGCCGCACACCCACACCGGCACCACCAACGCCCCCAGGCCCACACAATCCACACCGAAAGCTGGATCAACAACCCGCAGAAACGAGCCAACAGAATAGCGAGACTGTCTCAAAGAGGTTGACAAG
>JBKKDH010000270.1:0-2662 GCA_046708445.1 Arthrobacter sp. | reverse complement strand
TCGGCATGGTGTTCCAGCGGCCCAACCCGTTCCCCACCATGTCCATCCGCGACAACGTGCTGGCCGGCGTGAAGCTGAACAACCAGAAGATCTCCAAGGGCGAGGCCGATGCCCTGGTGGAGCGCTCACTGCAGGGGGCCAACCTCTGGAACGAGGTCAAGGACCGGCTGGAGAAGCCGGGCTCCGGTCTCTCCGGCGGCCAGCAGCAGCGCCTGTGCATCGCCCGGGCCATCGCCGTGGAGCCGCAGGTGATCCTGATGGATGAGCCGTGCTCCGCCCTGGACCCCATTTCCACCCTGGCCATTGAGGACCTCATCAACGAGCTCAAGGACCAGTACACGGTAGTAATCGTGACCCACAACATGCAGCAGGCCGCGCGCGTCTCGGACAAGACGGCCTTCTTCAACATCGCGGGGACGGGCAAGCCGGGCAAGCTGATCGAATACGGCAACACCCACACGATCTTCAGCAACCCCACTGTGAAGGCCACGGAAGACTACGTCTCCGGCCGCTTCGGATAGCCGGACCCCATCGATTGCTCCCCACCGGCCCCCTAGCCTCACAAGTTCGGCCAGGGAACCCTGCCCGCTGCCTCCCCAATCTCGCAAGCTCGATCGGGCCCCTCGGCAGCGTGGGCCCAGGCGTAGGCCCAGCGCCCATTTGGCACCCCAAAAGGGCGCCACGGAGCAATCGATGCCGCGCTAGAGCGACGAGGACGCGGCCAGCGGTGAAAGCGCCAGCGCCAGGACAAAACCCCCGGCAGCCGTCGCAGCCGGCGTCAGCAGCCAGAGCGCAAGGATCCGGATCACCAGCTTCCGGTTGGTGACCGAGAAGTTCTGGTTCTCACCCGCTCCCAGCACGCCGGCGGTCACCGTGTGCGTGGTGGACACCGGCCAGTGCAGGCCGATGGCGCCGACAAAAAGCATGAGCGCGCCGAAGATCTGTGCCACGGACCCCCGCAGGGGGTCAATCCGGGTGATCTTGTAGCCGATGGTGTGGGAGATGCGCCAGCCGCCGAAAAGTGTTCCCGCTGTGATCATCACGGCGGAAAGGACTGCCACCCACACGGGGATGGTGCCGCCGTCGGCATAGCCACTGGCCAGCAGGGCGAGCAGCAGCACCGCGCTGACGCGCTGCCCGTCCTGCAGGCCGTGGCCGAAGGCAACGGCGCCGGCCGCGATGGCCTGGCTGCGGCGGAAGCGCGTGTTGACCACGTTGGGCTGGGCATAGCGTGCCGCCCACGTGGCCGGGTAGACCAGCAGGAAGGCTCCGCTGTAGGCAACCAGCGGCGAGAGCAGCAGCGGCAGGACCACCTGGAAAAGGAGCGACTGGTCCACGCCTCCCACCGTGCCGCCGCCCACCGCAAGGCTTGCCAGCCCGGCGCCGGCCAGCCCGCCCACGAGCGCATGGGTAGACGAGGAAGGGATTCCGCGCCACCACATCAGGATGCCCCAGGCGCAGGCGCTCGCCAGGCCGGCAACCAGGATGCTGAGCCCATTGGTGCCGCCGGGCAGCGTGATCCAATGCTGGCTCACGGCCACTGCGAGGCTGGCACTGAGCAGCGCGCCAAGGAAGTTGAAGAAGGCGGCCAGCAAGACAGCGACGCTGGGAGTGAGTGCGCGTGTGCGGACAGCCAGTGCCACGGAGTTTGAGACGTCACGGAAGCCGTTGAGGAAAGCAAACGCCGCAGTCAGCAGCACCACCGCGGCGAAGATGGCTGCGGTCAACTCAGGATTCCTTGACGATGATGCTGCCCACCTGGGTGGCGATGCGCCGCATGTCCTTGGTGACTTCCACGAGCTGGTTGGCGATGTCCCGGTTGCGGGAGTATTGCGCCCATTTCATGTCCGAAATCATGTCCGCCACCCACACGCGGTGCGTGCGTTCGGCACGCTTGGCCAGCCGCAGGATCTCGATCCAGTAGTCCTCGAGGTCGTCAAGGTTGTTGAGCTGGCGCATGGCGTCCACCGTCAGTTCGGCCTGGCGGCTGATGATCTCCAGCTGGTCCGCCGCCCGCTTGGGCAGGCGCTCCAGCTTGTACAGGGCCACCAGTTCAGCGGCGGCATCGAGCTTCTCGATGGCCTCGTTGAGGTAGCGGGACAGCGCGTACATGTCCTCGCGGGGGAGGGGGTTCACAAAGCTGGTGCGCATGTGCGTGAGCAGGGCGAAGTGGAGCTCCGCGGACTTGGCCTCGTGGTTGTGCATGTCCTCCACGAGTTTGCCGTGCTCGGCTGTGGGAACGCCCAGGATCTCGGCGAGGGTGGCGGTGGCCAGGACGATCTGGCGTGCCATCTCCGAAAGGAGGTTCAGCCCTGCGGGCTCCTGGGGAAAAAGGCGCAGCTTCACGTGGGTACTGGTCTCCGGGAAATGGACTGGGATGGGGGCGCCGGCTTTGTGACTTGACCGCAGCCCGCAACTGACCATTACTCTACCGGGCGGTTACGGGGCCCCGAAAAAATGGCATAAAAATGGTGCCGAACCGGATACGCCTCTCGGCGGTAGGCCGCTCTAGGCGGCTAATTGTTGAAGCCCGGGGGTTTCGCGGCTCGACACCAGTTTCAGTGTTCTACGTTGGATGGCTCAAGTCAACATTGACAGATCGGGCCTTCTGGGCTCAGTCCAGCTCGCCCAGGCGCCAGGCATTCGCCGCATGTTCGAGGTC
>JBKKDH010000269.1:0-23745 GCA_046708445.1 Arthrobacter sp. | reverse complement strand
GTCTTCCTTCAGGGCCTCAACATCGCTGACTCGCTCGATGGAGGTGTAGGTGGCGCGAAGGGCGCGGATTTCTGCGGAAAAATCAATATTGGCCATGGTTGTTTAAGCCTACGCTATCCGGCCGGAGGCCCCGACTCTCCGCTGCCGGTCAGCGCGTGAGCCGGGACCGGGCCGTGGAAGAGGCCTCGATCCGGATTCCGTCGGGCACCAGGAAGTTCACCACTGGTGGGTGGACGGCTGCAGTGAGGACAACAACGGCGGTGGAGCCGTCGGGACTGCCTGTCGCGGGGGCGACGTCCAACTGGTCGAAGCGCTCCGCGGCTGGATTCCTGCTGATGAAGTCGCCAGCAACATTCCTGACGCGTTCGGAACCGAGGACCGCGGAGGGACCGCCGCCGTCCGATCCCACATCACCAAGGGTGAAGCTGTCGGCTGCGGCCAGCGACGCTCCGTCGGCCAGGGACAGGAGCCGCTTGTGCTCAAGGTAGACACTGGAGATCCCAACAACGACAGTGGTCACCAGGAGCGCCAGCAGGACATAGCCGATGATCAGGACAATCATCTGGCCGTCCTCCCGGGCATTCTTTGGCTTCACCGGAACCTGCCAACCAGCTGGGTGGAAGAGGCTTCGACGTCGCTGGCGTTGAGCCTGAACCCGTCGCTGAACGGAACGAATGGCAGAGGCACCCGCAAGTTGACTGTCACCGTCACCGCCGTTCCAGCCGCCTGGCAGTCGGACGGTTCACAGCTCGTGGTTATGTGGGCGTTACCGGCAGGATGACCGTAATCCGCGAGCGCCACCATGGCCGCCTGCTCGGCCGCACGGTGCGCAGACGCCGCGTCGGGCTGCGCGACATACACTTTCGCGGCCTGGTCGGCCGCCCCGACGACGGCAAAGGAACCGCCCTGTATCTGGCCCACGGTGATGATGAAGTACACCAGCGGAACCATCAGAAGCAGCGCGAGGAATGTAAATTCCACCACGGCACTTCCCTGCTCCCGGATGGACGGAGCGCTTTCGTCCGGCGACGGGGGTGTCCTGGCCGGGAGGCAAAGCGCGGCCCTTAGCCTGATGTCCAGTGCCGGGCGTATGGCGTCACGGCTGGACAGCGGCATGACCCTTGACCTCCAGCATGTTCCGGGGCCCAATCAATCCGATGACCGGCATCGGGGCGTTGATGGTCACTTCCAGCGTCCGGAGTCCTTGGAAAGTTACTTCGGAGGTGCTGATGTCCCGGGCGAACTCCTCGTTAAGTGCCATTCCAACCAGCGCGCCCGCGCGCTCCTCCGCATCCGAGGCACCCCGGTCGGCCAACGTTCCGTAGCGGGCGCCCGATGCGGCGGCGTCGATCAGGGTATTCCGGACGTGGAGGACCAGGGCGAGCTGGATGGTGGCCAGGAAAAACATGGTGAGCAGGCCGCCCACCATGACGAAGTCAACCACGGCCGAACCGCGTTCCCCGGTTGCTGCGCCCCTAAAGCGGCCCTTGACTGCTGCGGGATTGCCGTCGCGGAAGAGGTTTCGCCCGCGGCGTGGGTGCAAGCTCAGTTTCCGACCTTGTCCATGGCCTGGTTGAACATCGATTCCAGGGCTGGGCCCGCCAAAGCGAGCAACGCCGCCACGAGGACGGCCGACATCAGGGTGATCATCACCCAGCCAGGGACGTCACCACGCTCAGGGTGATCGGTGGCCTGGTTGCTGTGCCGGGCTGGCAGCATGCCATGCGGCTGCAGGCTTCCCCGCGCTAAAGACCAGAGGCCGGCCACCATTCCCAAAAACTGCAATCCGCTACGCAATCCCAGGTTTTTCATTTTCCGTCCCATTTCGTTAGTCACGTTCTCCATGCCGGCGGTCCGGCTGGTTGTGGTTGCCATCAGTGCGGTCGCCTATAAGCCCAGGCTGATGGCCGCAATGCCCGGGTATACAGCGAAGACCACGGTCAAGGGCAGGACACCGAAAACAAGCGGCACCATCATCCCAATCTCCTTCTTGCCCGCTGACTCCATCAGGTCCCGTTTGGCCGTATCCCGGACATCCTGGGCCTGGGCCCGGAGCACATCCGCCAGCGGGGTTCCCCGTTCCACGGCCACGATGATGCCGTCAACGAACCGGACCAGCGGACCCAGATCGGTTCGGGCGGAAAACCCCTGCAGGGCCTCCACGAGTGGTTTGCCGGCCCTGGTTTCGGCCAGGATCCGGGAGAACTCTTTTGCCAGTTCCCCCCGCGCGCTGCGGCAGACGCGGTCCAGCGCACCTGTGGCACTTTCGCCGGCGCCCACCGCGAGCGCCATCAACTCGGCCAGGCTGGGGAACTCAGCCATCATCCGGGCCTCCCGGTTCCTGATCTGGACCCCAAGCCAGTAGTCGCGGAACAGGAACCCGCCGAACGCGCTCCCAGCGACCGCCAAAAAAGCCAGCAATGGACTGAAGCGGCCCGCGAAGGCACCGAGGACCACCAAAGCCAACGAGAGGCTGAAGGCTGCCGCGGCCCAGAGCAGCTGCTCGGCCCGGAAGTCGAGCGGGGATTTGTGGATGCCCGCCTGGGCGAGCCGGCGTGCCAGGCCCTTGGATCCCAGGTTCAGCCCGCCCAGCGCGGCGAAGCCGTCGCGAATCATCGGTCTCATGATGCGTTCCAGCGGGCCGAACGGTGTGACGTTCTGGGCTCCTCCTGCCCGCAGCAGCCTTGACTCGAGGTTTTGTGACTTCAGCTGCGGTTCAATGCGCTCGGCAAGTGTGGTGGCGCGCATCATGGGCGACCGGACGAAGATCAGCCATAGGCCCGCGCCGAGAACGATTCCGCAGATCGTTGCGGCGGCTTGAAGACCCGTCATCTGAGGACCCTTTCGTCCGGTGGGAGGGCTCCGATCCTCAGCATGATCGAATAGCAGGCCAGGGACACAACCAGACCGCCCAGCAAGACAGCGGCTCCCACCGGGGTGTTGTAGGCCTGGACCGCCTCCGGCCTCGTGGCCAGGAGGAGCATGACGATCCAGGGGGCAGCGACCGCCAGCCTGGCTGCGTTGATGGTCCATGACTGGCGGGCCTCGAGCTCACTCCGTGTGCGGGCGTTTTCGCGCAGGAACTCCGCCAGCGTGCTGAGCAGTTTCCCCAGGTCCGAGCCTCCGACTTCGCGCGTCAGCCGCAATGCTTCAACTATCCGGTCAGCCACTGGATCGGCCAGCCGGTCCTTGAGCTTGTTCAGTGCCGCATCAAACTGGCCCCCGGCGCGATAATCCGCGCCGAAGTCCCGGAAGACGTTTCGCAGTTCTTCCGGCCCTTTCTCCCCGAGCTGAATGAGGGCCTCCGGCAGCGACAGTCCCGCCCGGATGGCGGATCTGAGGTGGTCCACCACGTCCGGCCACAACTGACGGAGCAGCGCGGTTCTCTTCCTGGCACGCCAGCGGACCACGCTGACCGGAAACCACGCACCGAAGAGGCCGAAGCACGCCGCCATCGGCCACGACCGGCTGACGGCGAAGAATATGAGCGCCACAAAAAGGCCCAGCCCGAGGCAACTCGCTATCAAACCGGCCGCCGAGACCTTCTCAATGCCAGCGGAGGCCAGAAGGTCTTCCAGCCGGTTTGCTCTGGCGGGCCGGGCGGCTGGTTGGGGATTCTCCCAACACGACCACCAGATAAGAAAGAACCCCGTGCCGGCAAGTACCCCCAGGAGCGGTGCCATCAGCGCGGTTCCAGCAGCGCCGCGACGTCGTAGCCGGCGCGCGCAAATTTCTCGGCAGCCGGCATGGAGCTGGCTCGGGGCTGGAGCATCCCGTCGTCCATGGCGAAAACCATCGAAGACTCGATAATGCCGTTCTCCACTCTCCTGCCCAGCGACAGCACCTCGGTGACTTGCCTGCGCCCGTTGGTCTGGCGGCTGCAATGGACTACCAGGTCGATGCAGGAGGCGACCGTGGGTACAACAAAAGCAGACGAGATGTTCTCGCCGGCGAGCAATGGCAGGGTGCAAATCTTGGTTACGGCGTCATGGGCCGAGTTCGCGTGCACCGTACACATCCCGGGGAGGCCCGAATTCAAGGCAATCAACATGTCCAGGCTTTCAGCCTCCCGGACCTCCCCCACCACCAGGCGGTCCGGACGCATCCGCAGCGCTTCTTTCACCAGCCGGCGCAACGGAATCTCGCCCTCCCCTTCCAGGTTGGGCTGGCGGCATTGCAGGCCAACGACATCGCGGAGCGGAAACTGGAGTTCAAAGATCTCCTCTACAGTGATCACCCGTTCCCGGCTGCCGATACTCGCGGCCAGGCAGTTCAGCATGGTGGTCTTCCCGGCTTGAGTTGCGCCGGACACGAGGATGTTCAGCCCACTGGCGACCGCCGCGCCCAGGAACCGTGCCGACTGCGGCGTCAGCGTTCCCAGTTCCACTAGGTGCTCGAGCCTGCTCGCCTTCACCACGAATTTCCGGATATTCACAGCCCAATGCCGGCGCGTTACATCCGGAATAACAACGTGCAGCCTCGATCCATCCGGCAAGGCGGCGTCCACGAAGGGAGACGACATGTCCAGGCGGCGGCCAGAGCTCTTCAGCATCCGTTCCACGAGGTCGCGGACCTGTTGGTCGGTAAGGCTCAGGGACGTCAGCTCGGATTCGCCATTCCGGGCCACGTAGATTTCGTTCGGGGCATTGAGCCACACTTCCTCAATGGTGGGATCGTCCAACAGTGGCTGAAGAACTCCGAAACCTGCAACAGCATCGAAAATGAACCTGCGCGCTGTCTCAAGCGGACCGATCGGAGGGAGCGGCCCCATGAGAGCCCGCTCGTCATAGTCGCTGACAGCGGCCTCAACCAGCCGCCGGACCTCGCCGGCCTGGCGCGACGGGTCCAGGCCACGGCGTCGGATCAGCTCGCGGACTTCGTCCTCCACGATTTGCACAGCGTCCACGTGTTCCCCCATACAACTGCCGCCCCCCGGCGGAGGCAGTGCAACTGAGGTAAAGCCTAGGGACCATACACCATGCCGCCAAGTCATATTGTGAAGATGTGGAAAACCGGGTCAGGCCCAGCGCTGACCATGCGCTGGGCTTCGGCAAAGTAGGCTAGGCCGAGGAAGTGCGGGCCTGACTGGCCCCGGTCCGCCGTGTGCGGAGAATCTGAACGAAGAGGAAATACAGCATTGAGACCACTCTCGATCCGGTCCTTCGCCATGTCGGCCGCGTTGGCAGCCTCACTGGCAGGTTGCGCGGCGCCGCAATCCGAGGCCCCCGTGCGCGGCGCACTGACCGCAATCGGAACGCCTGCCCAGGGCGCACCGATCTCGGCATGGCGCAGTGGCTGGATGAAGGAATTTCCCGAGACGTCGCTTAACTACTCGCCCGATGGTCCGCGCGTTGGAGTGGACGCGCTCCTCACCGGCCAGGCCTACTTCGCTGCCACCGACACGCCGCTGACCAACGAGGATGTGGAGAAATCTACGGCTGTCTGCGGGCCTGACGGCGCATTCTCGGTCCCCGTAGCCGTCATCCCGATCGGCGTGATGTTCAACCTTCCCAGTGTCAAGAACCTGAAACTGAACGCCGGGACGCTGTCTGGAATCTTCAGCGGGCGGATCACCAACTGGGAAGACCCGGAGATTGCACGGCTCAATCCGGAGTCAGAGTTTCCCGACCAGGACATCGTTCCCATCAGGGCTGAAGAAGCGTCCCCGCTTACGGCTGCTGTCACTGACTATTTGACTCCGGCTGGGTGGCCTGCCCGGGTCGACCGGAGCTGGCCGGAACCGGCCGAGGGCGTAACGGTCAAGAAGTACGACGCAGTCCCCCGGAAAGTCGACGACACGGCAGGCTCCATAGCCTTCGTCGACCGAGCAGGAATCGGGTCCGGTTTCGACACTGCATTGCTGGACTTCGGAACAGGATTCGTCAGAATGAGCGACGACAGCCTCAGCAAGGCAATCGCAGCGGGAACCACCGGCACCGGTCCTGGGGAAGGCGTCACATTCGCCGTCGACAACACCGCCGCTTCCGCTTATGGCCTCGCCACGGTGACCTACCAGGCCTACTGCAGCAGTTACGCAAATCCTTCCCTGACAACGCTTGTGAAATCCTGGGGCAACTATGTCCTCAGCGGAGGCGGACAAGGCAACTCGGCCCGGTTTGCCGGCGTTTCCACCCTTAGCGAGAAGGCATTGACCATGGCGAAGTCCCGCGTCGACGACATCACCACTGTCGAATGAGCGCACAACTCAGGCCGGGCGTGACGCCCCATGGCCCGTCCTCAGGCAAGGCAGACATGACACACATCGTCCCGGGAACACCCGCTGATCAAACCACCCGAACGAGTCCCGCGGCCAGGACCTTTTTCCGGGTTTTCGCGCTGTTGTCGGGTCTGATGGTGCTTTGGGCACTGGCCACTCCACTCATGGCCTACCCCGACGAGCCGGTGCACACCATCAAAGCCGCCGCCGTCGCGCGCGGACAGATCGCGCCGGAGGCGGGGAAGTCGTTCGGTCACGGTCTGCATGTCCAAGTGCCCTCCTACATTGCCAACCTCCAGGCGCAGACATGCTTTGCGTTCCACCGTGACCGGACAGCCGGGTGCGCTCCTGAGGTACCTGCCGATGACAACTACCTAACGATAGGCGTGACATCCGCAGGCCTGTACAACCCGATGTACTACTGGCTCGTGGGGCTCCCCAGCCTGTTTATGTCCGGAGCACCTGCAGTTTTCGCCATGCGCATTCTGAGTGCGCTGCTCTCCGCCGCGTTCTACGCCGCGGGCTTCACCGCCCTCAGCCGGCTGCGGCATCCAAAGTGGCCCATAGTGGCTGCGGCACTGGCAACGACACCTATGGTTCTCTTCCTGGCGAGCGGCATCAATCCCAATTCCCTGGAAGTGGCTGCGACCATGGCCGCCTTCTGCGGCTTCCTCGTGGTTTTGGAGAACTCAAGCCAACTGAGAGTCGTGCGTCCAGCGGTGATTACCGTGGCCGTTTCAATCATCGCCTTGGCCAATACAAGGGCGGTGTCGCTCGTTTGGTTGCTGTGCGCCGTCGTCGTCGCTTGTGTTTTTTACCGTTGGAAAGACTTTGTCGTGTTGTTCCGCAACAGGGTGGTTCTCGTAGCCGTGGGTGTGGCAGCAGTCGGGGTGGCCCTGGGCATGGCCTGGAACCTGCTGATCCTCAACGCACCGCCCTCAGCGGGAGCGGCGCCGCCGGGAATTTCAAATGTAACCGGTGACGATGTCCGGCCGTACAACGCCTTCCTTACCATGCTTGACCGGTCCTTCGACTACGTCATCCAGTACGTCGGCGTTGTGGGCTGGCTGGACACCCCCATGCCACAGGCTGTCCTCATGTTCTGGAACATGCTGCTGATGCTCGCTATCCTGATGGTCTTCCTGGTCAGGCATTGGCGCCTGCGTCTGGGGTTCCTTGCCGCGCTGGCAGCATTGCTCCTGGTTCCGTCCGTGATGCAGGCCGGACTCGTGGCAAGCGTGGGGTTCATCTGGCAGGGCCGCTACAGTTTGCCTCTGTTCCTGATAGCCGTCATCGCGGCGGGCATGGCGTTCCGGTTCCGGCACTTCCCACTGAGCAGGCCTTCCCAGGCGATGACACGGCTCCTGCTCCTGGCGGGCGCCATAGCCCACGTCTACGGGTTCCTGTTTGTGCTGCGCCGCTACGTTGTAGGTCTGCCGGATAAGGGGAACTGGCAGACGATGATCACTGTTCCGGGATGGCAGCCACCCTTCACTTGGGAGATCCTGACGCTCGTTTACGCCATCACAGTCCTGATTGGTGCGGGCATGCTGTTCGGCTACCTCCACCCGGGCGGCACCCTGCTGTCGATGCCAGGGTCGATCGCCCGGCTTTCGCTCCGGCGGAAGGGCTCCCAGCCTGCGAACGGCCAGGCAGTTCCGCGGGCCGGCACCACAAAACCCTAGCAACACCCTTAAAGAACTCTGGACCTCCGCAATACTGCGGAAGTCCAGAGTTCTTTGCCTTGCCGGTCTTAGCCCTGCAGGTATTCCTGCAGCCGGTCTCCGGCCTTGGCAGGAAAGAACCCGGCAGCCTTAATTTTGGAGAGATCCAGCACGCTGTTCAACGGGCGGGCAGAGACGGACTTGCCCTTGAAGTACTCCTCGGTGCTGACGCCGGTCACGTCTTCCCGGGAGGCTCCGGTGAGCTCGTAAACATCAGCGGCGATGTCTGCCCAAGACTGCGGCTCGCCGTCATTGCTGAGGTTGTAGACCCCGTACGCAGCGCCGGATTCAAGCAAATGCCTGATACCGGCGGCGATGTCCTGGGTAAAGCTGAGCCGCCCGACCTGGTCGTTGACCACCGACGGTGCAATCCCACGGCCCGCAAGGGATGACATGGTCCTGACGAAGTTGTTCCCTTCGCCGATAACCCAGCTCGTGCGGACGATGTAGTGGCGCGGCACCACGGACACAACTGCGTCGCCAGCAGCCTTCGACTGGCCATAGACGCCAAGCGGCGAGAACGCCTCGCCCTCATGGTGGTCCGCTTTGGAGCCGTCAAAAACGTAGTCCGAAGAGACCTGGACCAGGGTCAGGTCATGCTCGACGGCGGTGCGGGCCAGGTGGGCAACAGCGGCAACATTGATCTTCCACGCCGCAGCCCGGCCCTCAGCGGTCTCCGCCTGGTCAACTGCGGTGTACGCGGCAGCATTGATAACGGCCGAGTAGTTCTTCCAGTTCTTCCGGGCATACGCGTCCGCACTGGTGATGTCGAAGTCGGCGCGGGCGGCGAACTCGACTGACGTGTCGCCGTCGTAAAGTTCCCGCAGTGCTTTGCCCAGCTGACCATCGGCGCCAAGGATCAGAGTTTTCTTCGGGGGCATGGGGACAACCTCGCCGAGCCTGGGATGGGCCTTGTCCTTGTCCGAGAGTTCGGCCTCAGCCAGCGGCACCGGCCATTCGATGGCGGCAGTCTCGTCAGCCAGGTTCAGGAAGGTGTACTGGCCCTGCGCGTCGGCTGACCAATGGTCGTTGACGAGGTAGGTGTAGGCAGTGTTGTCCTCCAGGGTCTGGAAAGCGTTACCCACTCCCCTGGGGATAAAAATGGCCTGGCTGGGGTCCATGACGGCGGTGAATACCGCCCCAAAGGAAGGTCCCTCGCGCAGGTCCACCCATGCGCCGAAGATTTTCCCGGTGGCAACTGAAATGAACTTGTCCCACGGTTCAGCGTGGATACCGCGGGTGGTTCCGGCCTTCTCATTGAAGGAGATGTTGTTCTGCACTGGACGGAAGTCGGGCAGCCCCAAGGCCACCATTTTCTCCCGCTGCCAGTTTTCCTTGAACCAGCCACGGTTGTCGCCGTGGACCGGAAGGTCGTACAGGACGACGCCGGGAATTGGCGTTTCGTGCGCGGTCAGCTTTTTCGAGAACTCGATGGTCATCGTTTACTGGCCCTGTTCTTTGTACTTGGCTTCGGTTTGGGCCTTCTGCGGCCGCCACCAGTCCTCGTTGTCCCGGTACCAGGCGATGGTGTCCTCGATGCCGGCGTCGAAGTTGGAGAACTCCGGCTGCCAGCCCAGCTCGTCGCGGAGCTTGGTGGAGTCGATCGCGTAGCGCAGGTCATGCCCGGGCCGGTCGACGACGTGGTCGTAGGCGTCCGGGGACTGGCCCATGTGCTTGAGGATCAGTTCCACGACGTCTTTGTTGTTCTTCTCCCCGTCGGCACCGATCAGGTAGGTCTCGCCGATCCTGCCCTTGGCGATGATGGCCAGCACAGCCGAGGAGTGGTCGTTGGCGTGGATCCAGTCACGCACGTTCTCGCCCTTGCCGTACAGCTTGGGGCGGATCCCGTCGATCACGTTGGTGATCTGCCGCGGGATGAACTTCTCCACGTGCTGGTACGGGCCATAGTTGTTCGAGCAGTTGCTGATGGTCGCATGCAGCCCGAAGGAACGCACCCAGGCGCGGACCAGCAGGTCCGAACCGGCTTTCGTGGACGAGTAGGGGCTGGACGGGTTGTACGGGGTCTGCTCCGTGAACCGTTCCGGGTCATCGAGCTCGAGGTCGCCGTAGACCTCGTCGGTGGAGATGTGGTGGAAGCGTTTGTTGTGCTTCCGGGCCGCCTCGATCAGCGTGTAGGTGCCGATGATGTTCGTGTCCAGGAAAGGCCGGCGGTCATGCAGCGAGTTGTCGTATTGCGACTCGGCAGCGTAATGGACCACGACATCGGTGTCGGCCACGAGGCCGTCCACCAGGCCGGCGTCGGCAATATCACCTTCCACAAAGGCCAAGCGGTCCGACGGGAGGTTCCGCAGCGATTCCAGGTTTCCTGCGTACGTGAGCTTGTCCAAAACGGTGACGTGGCTGTCCGTATTGGCGATGACGTAGTGGACAAAGTTCGAACCAATGAAGCCGGCACCGCCGGTAACGAGGAGTTTCTGCATGGTGCCCAGCTTACCGGCTGAGGCTTGGCCGGCCGATTTCAGCGAAAGCCACGAATTCTTCACTCCTCTACCACTGGTCACACCAGTAACGGTTGGGTACTCTCGGTAGGACGTCGGTGGAAGTTCTCCCCGCCGCAAGATATCTCCGGGAGCAACCGTGACCATGCTGAATTCCCGCCGGACGGCCCTGTTAACTGCCGCGCTCGTTTTTCCACTCATTCTGAGCGGAACATCAGCCATGGCACTGACCCCGGCACCGACTCCGCCGCCCACGACGGCGGCACCAAGTCCGGAGCCTTCTCCGGCCGAATCAGCCCCTGAACTGACCGCACCTGCCTTGCAGCCGACGTCGACCCCTCCGGCCGCCGCCCCCGAAGGGTCACCGACGCCCTCGCCATCGCCCACACCCACCGAAACAGCGGCGGCAGCGCAGGCGCCGTCCCTCGAAGCCGGCCAAGCTGCGATGGGAAGGGCGGGGATGAATGGACCGGAGGCGGAGGGCCAGGTTCCCCAAGCCAAGGCACTAAGCGCAGAGTCAGCGCAGCCATCGGTGCCCGAACAGCCTGCCAGCACGGTGGGCCAGCCACTGGGCCTGGATGTCAGCTCATGGCAGGGGTCAGTCAACTGGACAGCGGTTAAGAACAACGGCGCACGGTTCGCCTATGTTAAGGCCACCGAAGGAACCACATACAAAAACCCGTACTTCGGCGCTCAGATCGGCGGTGCCACCTCCGTGGGGCTGATCAGGGGTGCTTACCACTTTGCAGCACCAAGTGCTTCCGATGGAGCGAACCAGGCACAGTTCTTCGTCAATAACGGCGGTGGCTGGACAGCCGACGGCATCACGATGCCACCAACTTTGGACATTGAGGACAACCCCTACGGCGGGAGCAACAAGTGCTACGGCATGTCACCCTCCCAGCTCACCACGTGGGTCCGGGACTTCACGTCCACGGTGTACCGCCTGACCAACAAGCAGGCCATGATTTACACGGGCTATTGGTTCTGGCGCGACTGCCTCGGTAACACCACCGAATTCAGCAGCACCAATCCCCTGTGGCTTGCCTCGTACTACACCAACAGCCCGGCTATTCCGGGGGGCTGGTCAACCTACACCATCTGGCAGTACGCCAACGACTATGCCGACGCCTCTCAGACCGCCAAGGCAACGTTCCCTGGGGACCAGAATGTGTTCAACGGCACAATGGACCAGTTGCGGACACTTGCGGGGACTCCGGACACCTACCCCATCGGCCTCATTCCGGGCGCCACACTGCTGAGCGGCAAATGGGGAGGCGACGGCCGGGCCTATACCGGCTGGTTTAGGGACGGCTTCTGGTGCTTGCAGATGCCGTCGGCTCCCAGGCGCTGCTTCGGTTATGGAAACCCGGGTGACAAGCCAGTGGCTGGGGATTGGAACGGGGATGGAAAGGCTGGCATCGGCATCGTCAGGAACGGAGTCTGGTGGCTGGTCGACGACATCAACACCATGGTCGTTACCCGCGTTGTGGCGTTCGGCGTCGGCTCGGACACACCTATTGTGGGTGACTGGAACGGCTCCGGCCGGGACAGCATCGGTATCTGGCGGAATTCGAGTTTCCAGGTCAGTTATGACATCGGCAAGCCTGTGGTCAACGAACACACCGCGTTTGGTATCCCGTCCGATACGCCGATCATCGGCGATTGGGACGGCAACGGGACCACTGGCATCGGAGTGTGGCGCAATGGCCAATGGTGGCTCAGCAACCGCGTCCAGTCCCCCGCCGTCTCCGATGTGTTGAGTTACGGTGTCGGCTCCGACCGTCCGATCACCGGCGACTGGGACGGCAACCGCGGGACCACGATCGGCATTGTGCGGGGCAACAGCTGGCAGCTCACTAATAGCCTCGCTGTGCGCTCGGTCGATATTTCGTATTTCTAGGCTGTGGGCCCGCCACGGAGGCGGGCCCGCAGGCGCCTCCGCGCTTCGATCATGAGCCTGAGAAGGACCACTCTCGCGGCGACGATCACGCCCAAAGACCTCCAGCCCCTGGGTGTGGCGTTTTCCTCGTGCAGTCGGCGCAGCAGCGTCGGGCTGTCGACATGCATGATGGACCCTGCCGTGTTGCCCAGGATGGCGAGCCAAAGATCGTGTGATTCGCGGAGGTAGCGGGGCACGGGGGTAAAGGCATGCAGAACTTCGCGCCGGAAGGCCATACCGCAGCCGTAGTAGGCGCGGTAACCGATTAGAATCCCGAAAAGATTGGCGCGGTGGCGTCGGCTGTCCCGGCTGCGGAGCAACGGAATGCCGGGGCGCCGACCGCCGCCCAGGACGTCGAAGTTGCTGGCCACGACGTCCGCCGTTTCCAGCCCGGCCAGCAAGGTATCCAGGCGACCCTCAATCCAGACATCGTCCTGGTCGGCAAGGAAAATGGCAGCGCCCTTGCTTGCAAGCACCGCCTGCTCAAAGGACCTGACGTATCCTTGGTTCCGCTCGGCTTGGATCAACTTAATCCTGGGATCATGAAATCTGCGGATATGTTCAACCGTGTCGTCGGGTGAAGCGTCGTCCACGATGACAAGCTCGTCGTTCTCTCCGAGCTGATCCAGGATCGATGTGAGCTGCTCGTCGATGTAAATGGCACCTTTGTAAGTGGCCATGCAAATGCTCGCTCGTACGGGCGCCGTCTCCGGCTGGATTGGGGCGTTCATGGCCTCACGTCTCGCTCGACTTCAAGGGCAAAACAACGGCGGTAAGGGTCCCACCGGTTGCCCGCACCATCCTATGCGACCCCAAGCCAGGCCAGACAATCACGTAAGATCGTTCAGGACTGCCAGCGAACCAAGGACAAACCACCGTATGAAAACCGTATTGCTTCGTCTTTCCGGCTTCACGGTTTTGCCCTTGCTTTCCCTTATCACGCCGCTTCTCCTCATCCCCGTCGTCTCGGGGATCGTAGGTGGGGAGGGCATTTCCAGCGTCATCTCAGGCCAGGCGATCGGCACCTTCGCCGCGACGGTGCTGATGTGGGGATGGAATGTTGAAGGGCCCGTAGCCGTGGCCCGATCGGCGGATCCGGCAGCCCGGGCGCGCGTTTACCTGCAAAGCATCCGAACCCGACTCGTTCTGCTGGTTCTCGTCTTTCCCTTGGCAGGAGCAGCTGCAGCGGTCGTTGCCGTGCCCCAGTTCAGAAGCGAAGCCATGGCCATGGCTTTCGCTATCGCCCTTGCAGGACTGTCGCCCGCATGGTTCTGCATCGGCATGGGGCAACCCAAACTGCTGGCTGTCTACGACACTGTTCCACGCTTTATCGCCACAGCCGCAGCGGCTCCCCTCTTGCTCACCACCGGACAGCTGTGGTTTTATCCGGGCCTTGCCGCACTGGCCACGGTCATTTCGTTGATGGCATTCCACACGCGGTATGCCAAGGGCGGCCGCTGGTTTCCCAGCGACCTTCCTGCGGCCCTGCGTGACCTCTCGGCCCAGCGCCGCACTGCCGGAATCAGCCTTGCCGCAAACGCCTATGCTTCCACTCCAGCACCGATCGCCACCGCCACGACTGCTCCCGCGGCGTCCGGCAGCCTTGCAACCGCCGACACGCTCTACCGCTTCGGTCTCTTCACAGTGGTAGCCCTGGGTAACGCGTTCCAAGGGTGGACCCTCGAACACGGAGCGGAGAACCGCCGGAAACGGCACCTGGCCGCCATTTGGGCTCATGTGGGCCTCGGCGCGGTCGGCGCGGCGATCCTCACCCTTGCCGGCCCCTTCGCCAGCAGCCTCCTTTTCGCTGGAAAAGCCCAGGCCACCACCGAATTGTGCTTCTACTACGGTCTCGCCTTCGCGTTCCTTAGTGCCAGCACGCCGTTTATCCGAAACCTGCTTATTCCCGCGGGCAAGGACCGGCTCGTTCTGCGCTGGACTCTTGTTTCGGCCGCATTCGGGCTAACCGTCATGGTTTGGGCGGGTGTGCTTGGTAACGCCCCGGGAATTGCGCTGGGCATGGCCCTGAGCGAAGCTCTCCTGTTCATTACCCTTATGCTCCCGGCACGGAAGCTGCTGACCAACGAGAGAATGGACCGCGTTGACGCCTAACAACCATCCCCCGAGTGTCGTGGCTGTTGTCGCTGCTTATCGGCCTGGCCCTGCCTTGCGCGAAAACATCGCCGGCATCGCCCGGCAGGTCAGCCGTGTTGTGGTCGTCGACGACGGCTCTCCAGCCGGGTCCGAGGAGCTCTTTGCCGAGCTTAGGGCCGAGGGAGTTACGGTCGTCACGCAGCCGTCCAACAAGGGAATTGCCGCCGCCCTCAACACTGGTATCGTCCACGTCCGGGACGAATCTGAACCGGATTACTTCCTGACTTTCGATCAGGATTCCCTTCCGGGCCCAGGATACGTTGCTGCGGCCGTGGACACCTGCAGGAGGGCGCAGCTTGCCGGACTGCGGGTTGGCTTCATTTCCGCTTCTTCCTACAGCGGCCACCCCATTCCCGTACGCGGTGTTGAAGCCGGATTTGTCAGGGCCTTCGACCCCATGCAGTCCGGCTTCCTGATTCCCCGCGCCACCCTGGACGAGGTTGGCCTTTTCGACGAAGGCCTGTTCATTGACGGTGTTGACTCCGAGTACACGATGCGCACACGCTCGGCGGGCCTTGAAGTCCTGGTCGGCGATGGCTGTGAAATCCAGCATGATCTCGGACAACGGGAACCCGCTGTCCTGCTGGGACGGCCGGTACGGATCATGGGCAGGGACATCTCGTACAACTACCATTCACCGGGCCGCGTCTACTACATCTGCCGCAACGGAACAGCGCTTTCATTGCGCTACGTCCGCAAAGATCCCCAATGGGTGTTTCGCCGCCTCATCGAGGAGGCCAAAGCCCACACGCTGAGGCTGGCGTTCAGTCGCGGCCGCGGCAAACTCGTCAGGGCCGCGGTGTCAGGGTTCCGTGACGCCGTGCGCGGCGGAACGGGTCCGATTCCCCCTGCCTTGGACGAGAAACTGAACCGATAGCCGGCACAGCCGGGCCCGCGCTGGCCGCTGGCTCCCGATGTGCCCTCCCGCAATTGATATAGTTTGGACAACATGGAACCCAATCCCAATCCGCGCGTCCTGGTGATCATGCCTGCCTGGAATGAAGCCGAAGCTGTCGGTAACACCGTGCGGGAGGTTCTCACCACCAACACCCGATACGACGTTTTGGTCGTCAACGACGGCTCCACCGATGCCACCGCCGATGAAGCCGCAGCCGCAGGGGCGACCGTCCTGAACCTTCCATTCAACCTCGGTGTAGGTGGGGCGATGCGCGCCGGATTCAAGTACGCCCAGCGGCTCGGCTACCGGCAGGTGATCCAGGTGGATTCCGACGGACAACACGATCCCCGCAGCATTGATGAAGTTCTGGCCGGGCTTGCCCACGCCGATATCTCCATCGGAGCACGCTTTGCCGAGCGCGGTGACTACAAAGTGACCGGGCCCCGCAAGTGGGCCATGCAGTTCCTCGCGAAGGTCATCTCCGGCCTGGCAAAAACCCGCCTGACTGACGTCACCAGCGGATTCCGTGCTGCCAACGAGCGGGCGGTCACTCAATACCTGGACCACTACCCGGCGGAGTATCTCGGTGACACCATCGATTCTCTCGTTGTGGCCATCAGGTCCGGCTGCAAAGTCACGCAGGTTCCGGTGGAGATGCGCCCGCGCCAAGGCGGCAAGCCCAGCCACAACCCGCTCAAAGCCGCGATTTACCTGGGACGATCAGTGTTCGCGCTCCTCTTCGCCCTGACCAGAAAGCCTACAAAAGTGACAAAACCGGCTGTTGAATCCGTGGTGGCCTAGGGAATGGGAAATCTTGCTGCCTTCCTTCTTGCCTTGGCGATCGTTGCCTTGGTCTTTGAGATGCTTCGCCGAAAGAAGCTCAGGGAGAAGTACGCCGCTCTATGGCTGATCGTAGGCGTCGCAACACTCGTGCTCGCGGCGTTTCCCCAACTGCTCAATATCGTGGCCGAGCTGGTGGGCGTGCAGGTGCCATCGAACCTGCTGTTTGCGATGAGCATCCTCATGCTTCTCGGTGTGTGCCTCCATCTGTCGTGGGAAATATCGGTCGTCGAGGATGAAACCAGGACGCTGGCCGAAGAAGTCGCCATCCTCAGGACCCAGATAGAGTCCATCCAGGAAGACCGGGCTTCTGTTCCTTCAGCCGGCATCCACTCTTCCGCCAACGACACGGCGCATCCCCAAGCCTCTGCCCAGGTCTACGACCGCCCGAGCGAAAGTCCAGACTCCTAAATGCCTCTCGATATTTTTGTGCCTTACTGGGGCGACCCCGGATACATGAAAGAAGCCGTCAACAGCGTCCTCTCTCAGGACAGCGGCGACTGGCTGTTGACCGTGGTCGACGACGCCTATCCCGGCGACGAGATTGAAACCTTTATGGCGGGCATCGATGATCCACGCGTGCGCTACATCCGCAAGGACGTGAACGCCGGCATCACCGAGAACTACCGCACCTGTGTTTCCATGGCAACGCAGGAAGTCATGGTGATCCTCGGCTGCGACGATGTCCTGTTGCCCAACTACGTGGATGTCATCCTCAAGGCACACGAACGCTACCCCGACGCCGCCATCATCCAACCGGGCGTGGAAGTCATCGACGAGAACGGCCAGGTCGTTTCCACCCTCGTCGACAGCGTCAAGCAGAAGCTCATCAAGCCGCGGGGCGGCGGCCGCCAGATTATTGCCGGCGAAGCCATCGCCACCAATCTGATGCATGGCGACTGGCTCTATTGGCCGTCGCTTGCCTTCCGCACCGACAAGATCCGCCGGGTTGATTTTCGGGATGGGTTCCCCATCATCCAGGATCTCGCCCTGATCATGGACATGGTGTACAACGGGGACCAACTCCTTATCGACCCCGCCGTCTGCTTCCGTTACCGCAGGCACTCCAACAGTGCTTCCTCCACGAAACTGATCGACGGATCCAGATTCGCCGGTGAACGTGATTACTTTGCTGTGTCAGCTGCCCAAGCCGAGGAACTCGGCTGGACCCGGGCTGCCCGCTCCGCCCGCCTCCGGCTGACGTCGCGCGCCCACGCCATGGCGCTCCTCCCCAAGGCAATCATCAGCCGCAACGCGACAGCGGCAAAGGCCCTCATCCGCCATTCATTCGGCAATTAAGCCAGAAACGAAAGGTCACCAGTGACTTCTCCTGCAACTCCTGCCCGCCCGGGCGGCACCGTTCTCGTCACCGGCGGCGCCGGATTCATTGGCTGCGCTATCTCCGATTCTTTGGTGGAGGCCTTCGACCGCGTCGTTGTGGTGGACAACCTGCATCCCCAGATCCACGCCTCCGGCACCAGGCCTGCGGAGCTCAATGCTGCCGCCGAACTGATCGTTGCGGACGTCGCGGAGTCCAGCACTTGGGATGACGTGCTTGGGAAGGTGACCCCGGATGTGGTTATCCACCTCGCGGCTGAAACCGGAACGGGCCAATCCCTTGAGGAAGCAACCCGACACACCCACGTGAACGTCGTCGGCACGTCACAGCTGCTGGACGGGCTCAACCGTCACCAGAAGCTGCCGCGACGGATCGTCCTGTCCTCCAGCCGTGCCATCTATGGTGAAGGCGCCTGGCAGGACGGCGAAGGCACCACTTTCTACCCAGGACAGCGGACCAGTGAAACGCTGGACAAGGCGCAGTGGGACTTCCCAGGCGCCGTTCCGGTGGCCATGAAAGCTTCCGAAACGTTCCCGGCCCCCGTCAGCGTCTACGGTGCCACGAAACTTGCCCAGGAGCATGTGCTGCAGGCCTGGGCCAAGTCCTTCGGCGTAGAGACGGTGATCCTACGTCTCCAGAATGTGTACGGACCGGGGCAGTCCCTGATCAACCCGTACACCGGAATCATGAGCCTGTTCTGCCGGATGGCCATGGGCGGCAAGTCAATCCCCCTATACGAAGACGGTGAAGTCCGCCGTGACTTCATCCTGATCGACGACGTCGCGTCCGCGATCGTGGCCGGGGCGGTCTCCCCCACGGTTCAGGGCGAGCCCATGGACATCGGTTCCGGCGAATTCCAGACGATCGGCACAGCCGCCAAGCTGATCGCCGAGCACTACAAGGCTCCGGCACCGCACGTCACAGGCCAGTACCGCCAGGGCGATGTCCGCCATGCCTGGGCTGACGTCACGGCAGCCGAGCGTGTGCTCGGGTGGACTCCGCAGTTCAACCTCGCCCAGGGCATCGACCGCTTGGCTACATGGATTGACGCACAGCCTGACGTCAAGCCTGCCTAACCAGGAATCGCCTCGAATGACCACCACCAGGACCTGCGCCGTCGTCTCACTGTTTAACCCCGACGACGGCGTGCTGGCCAACGCGGCTGCCCTGCTGTCACAGGTGGACAATGTCGTGCTGGTCGATGACGGGAGCACCGCGGACCCGAGCAGGATCCTGGCAAAGCTCTCGGCCGCGGGCTGCACCGTGGAACGGCTCAGCGAGAATTCGGGAATTGCGGCGGCCCTGAACCGCGGCATAGAGCTTGCAGTTTCACGGGCGGACAAGCCGGACTACGTCCTCACCATGGACCAGGACTCCCTGCTGGAGGACGGTTACGTCCAGTCCCTTGTCGAGGCAGCGACGACCGCAGAGGTTCAGGGCATCCCGGTGGGCCTGGTGGCCCCCGGCACGGTCCGTGGCCTGCCGGTACGACGGCGGGGCACGAAGCTGGGCGTTCAGCTCGGCGGGGAACCAATTCAGTCCGGCCTCTTGATTCCGGTAAAAGTCCTTGAGCAGCTGGGGCTCTTCAAGGCCGAACTCTTCATCGACGGCGTGGACACCGAGTACTACCTACGTTGCCGAAACGCCGGCCTGGAAACGGTCCTGGCGCCCGGGGCCGCGTTGAATCATTCCCTGGGCAGCAGCGCCCCGGCGCAGGTTATGGGGAAGGCACTCTCGCTCCGGGGCAGGAATGTGAAAATCAGGACGGCTGCGACGTGGCGGTATTACTACATTTTCCGCAACCGGATCCTGCTCGCCAAAATCTATGGTCGGCAGCACCCCGGCTGGGCCGCGAAGGGCTTCCTGGCTGATTTCAGGCACCTGCTGATCGTTTCAGCGCTCGCACCCGGACGCCTGTCGCGGCTGAAGTCCGCAGCGACCGGCATTGTGGACGGCTTGGCCGGACGCACCGGCAAGAATTAGACCGCTTTCTTCGCCCGTCGCATAACGGGACGTTCAACCAACAGCCAGCTCGCTGCCGCGAAGGGTATGGTGCACAGCGTCGCCGCTACGGTAAAGGTCCACACGCCCCAGTGGTATGCCCCAAAAACGCTGAGCAGCTGCTGAACGGGGAAAGCATAGATGTAGGCGCCGTAGGAGATGTCATGCTTGGCAACCAGGGCGGGCTGGGGCAGCCAGGTAGAGATCCAGAGCAGCCCGTAAGCAATGAACGGCGCCGCCAACTGCCCGCCAAAACCCTCGACGAAATAGATGGATAGGCCAGCGATCATGATTGCCACAGGACCCGCGACCCGATGGATACCAATTCGTGAGCTCAGCACCTGTACCACAGCACCGCCGAGGAAATACGGGACCAGGCGGGCGGCTAGTTCAAAATCCAGGTTGGACTGCATATAAGGCTTCAGAATGCCTATGTTCGCCCACAGGACCACGCTCAGTACAAAGGCACCGATGACAGGCCAGGGAGTCTTCTTCACGACCGGAAGAAACCCCATCATGGCAACCAGCAGGTAGCACATGAACTCGAAATACAGGGTCCAGAGCGAGCCGTTCCAGGCACCCGGGTAGGGCACTCCGGCAGGCGTGCCCGCAATGTCGTAGCTAACGATCCGCAGCGAGAGGTTGGAAAAAATGGAGTTCAGCGGAGTTGTTGCGGTGGTGAGAAATCCCTGGAGTGATCCGTGCTGGATCAGGTACGCCACCGGGGCAAAGGCAAATGCCATAACCACCAGGCAGACAATGAAGGCCGGAAAGATTCGCGCGACCCGGTGCACCAGGTAGGGTCCGATCCGGTTGCTGAACCGGCTTGCCGTGATCAAGTATCCGCTGATTCCGAAGAAGCCCGCCACAGCCCAGCCGCCCAGGTTCTCTCCCCGGAATCCTGGTCCGTTGCCCGCCCCGACGATATGCCAGCTGTGCGCGAACAAGACCGAAAAAGCGAGAACTAAACGAATGAGATTCAGGCTATTGGCCCGGGGATCCAAGCGTTTGCCGAGGGTCGGGTTCGGGATGGCGTTTGGTTTCAATGCAACTATGCTCAAGCCCGGGCTTCCTTCACGATTCGGTCCAGTGTCCAATTCTACATTGGGCCATAGGCGCAGGTGGTCGACCCTCATGTCCCTGGTGCGCCCCATCAGGGACAGGCCCCTGGGGACTCTGCGTTCACTGGTTTGCTGTGAAGGCTGCATTGATAGAGGATTGGGTCCATGCGTGGAATTATCTTGGCCGGCGGGACCGGATCCCGGCTACACCCGATCACCCTCGGCATCAGCAAGCAGCTGGTTCCCGTCTATGACAAGCCGATGATCTATTACCCCCTGTCGACGCTCATTCTTGCGGGCATCCGGGACATCCTCATCATCACCACTCCCCACGACGCGGAGCAGTTCCAGAGGCTGCTGGGCGACGGCAGCCAGTTTGGCATCAATCTAACGTACGTCCAGCAGCCCTCTCCGGACGGGCTCGCCCAGGCCTTCATCCTGGGTGCTGAGCACATCGGCAGCGAGACGGTTGCGCTCGTCTTGGGTGACAACATTTTCTACGGTCAGGGAATGGGAACCCAGCTCCGCAAACACGCGGATATCGACGGCGGCGCTGTCTTCGGCTATTGGGTCAAAGACCCCAAGGCGTATGGTGTGGTCGAGTTCGATGACGAGGGCAAGGCCCTCTCCCTTGAGGAGAAGCCCGAAAAGCCCCGGAGCCATTACGCGGTGCCCGGTCTCTACTTCTACGACAATGACGTCATCGACATCGCCCGCAACCTCAGGCCTTCGCCGCGGGGGGAACTTGAAATTACTGACGTCAACCGTGCCTACCTTGAAAAGGGAAAGCTCCAGGTGGAGATCCTGCCCCGGGGAACGGCCTGGCTGGATACCGGTACCTTCAACGACCTCAGCGACGCATCGAATTTCATCCGCACCGTCGAAAACCGCCAGGGACTCAAGATCGGTGCACCCGAGGAAATCTCCTGGCGCCTCGGATTCCTCAGCGACGATGAGCTTCGCCAGCGTGCAGAGCCCCTGGTGAAGAGTGGTTACGGAGCATATCTGCTCGGCTTGCTCGAGCCGTAGCAAGCCAGATGTGGTTGCCCGTCCTTCCGCAGATCCTTCTCGCTGCAGTACTCCTGCTGGCCCCTGGCCTCGCCGTCGCCCTCACGCTGCGTTTCAGGTCCTTTGACGCCCTAGCCCTCGCGCCGGCCCTGTCCGTGGGCATCCTCGTGGTTACCGCTACCGGCACCCCATTCTTGAGCGTGCCCTTTGGGGTCCTGCCTGTCGGCTTCGCGACGGCTCTGGTTGCAACCGCAGGTTTCTTAGTCGGCCGGCTCAAGCCGGACCAGGAGCCCACAAATCCAGGCTCCACGGGCTTAGCGCGGTGGGCGCCGTTCGCTGCGGCCACCGTCGCGGCGGTGCTGCTGGCGTGGCGGACCATTCAGGTCATCGGGACGCCGGGATCCATATCCCAGACGTACGACGCCGTCTTCCACCTCAACTCCGTCCGATTCGCCTTGGATACCGGGCAGGCTTCATCCCTCACCATTGGCGCCATGACCGGAGGCGGTTTCTACCCGGCAGGGTGGAACGCGGTGGCGGCTTTTGTGGCGTCAACGACCGGCGCGGCCGTCCCCGTCGCAGTCAACGTCACCAGCATTGTGCTGGCGGCGGTATTTTGGCCGCTTAGCTGCCTCCTGATGACAACCTGGATCGCGGGACGCCGCACGGCCGCAACGATTGCCTCCGGCATCGCCTGCGCCTCCTTGGGTGCCTTCCCGCTGCTGATGATGGACTTCGGTGTCCTGTATCCGAACCTGCTGGCGATCAGCATCCTCCCGGCAAGCATCGCCCTCGCTGCCCGGATCACCGGCGCGGCTGTGACCACTCAGAGAGCAGGACTGCCTGTAGCCCTGGCACTGCTCTTGAGCCTCGCCGGCCTGGTCGTCTCCCACCCGACAACGTTTATGGCCTGGCTTGTGTGGACGATTCCGATGATGGGCCTCTGCTTCTATCAGTCGGTTCCCGGGCTTTGGAAGGACCGGGCTGCCAACCGGCGCCGGTTCAACCTCCAGGCGGCCGGGTTCATTGGATACTGCCTAGTTTTCCTGGCTCTGTGGATCTTCCTGAGGCCACCTGAGGAGGCCTCATTCTGGGGTCCTTACCACACGGTCCCCCAGGCTCTGGGTGAGGCCCTCTTCCTCGCACCCATGGGACTCGCACCCGCCTGGCTCGTGGCCCCCCTGGCGCTCCTGGGACTTTGGGCCTGCTTCAGGAAGAACCAAAGCCTCGCCTGGGCCGGAACTGCGTTCCTGATATTCTCGGCCATCTTCGTTGTTGTTTCAGGCTTCCCGATCTCGCCCATCAGAAACTTCCTGGCCGGCGTCTGGTACAACGACAGCTACCGCGTTGCGGCACTGCTTCCCGTGGCCGCCGTGCTGTTGGTGGCCGTTGGTGTGCACTGGGCAGAGGACACACAGCAGATAGGACACGGGCGGCGTCCGGGTTTGAAAGCCTTCCAACGGGCTGCTGACTCCCGGGGCGGGGGGCGTCTGCTTCGAATCGCCGGTGTTGGCGGGCTCTCCGTGGCCGCCATTGCACTGGGACAACAGGGTGGCGTGCAGCACGAGGCGGCCCAGGCATCGACGCGGTATGCCATCAGCAATGATTCCCCTTTGGTGTCGGAGGACGAACTTGAACTCATGGACCGGCTGCCGGAGACTGTGCCTGCGGACACCGTCCTGCTCGGTAATCCGTACACCGGCGCTGCACTCTCCTACGCAATCGGTGACCGGAAGGCCGCGCAGATGCACATCCTCAGCTATGTCTCCCCTGAACTGCAGGAGATCTACGACGACCTTGGCGCCGTCGAGAGTGACCCGGACGTTTGCAGCGCGGTCAGGAATGAAAACGCGTTCTATGTCCTCGACTTTGGATCCAAGGAGGTCCACGGCGGAAACCATACTCCGGCCGGGCTCAGGCACCTGGACCGGAATCCTGGCATGCAGCTGGTGGACAGCCAAGGCGAAGCCAGGCTTTATCGCATCACGGCTTGCGGCAACTGACCGGGGCACCCCCCGGCCAGGACTGGCCAGCCTGGGGAGTCAGGCGGCCGTGCGGCTCCGCAGCTCAGCCACAACTTCATGCACTTCGCCGTCCATAAT
>JBKKDH010000268.1:0-5394 GCA_046708445.1 Arthrobacter sp. | reverse complement strand
TCGCGGGCCGGGACAAGGGTGTGAAGAACATGAGCGTGGACCGGCACTACGACATCGTCACCGCCATCGAGACCGGAGACGCCTCGCTGGCCCGGAACACAATCCGCGAGCACATGGACACCGCTGCTGCGAACCTTGTGGCGTAGGGCAGCGGACTTAGAACAGCCCCGGCAGCCTGCCGCTCGCGGCTGTGAATTTTCCGGGAGGGACCGTCGGAGACCGACGCCGTATACTCGGTGCCAGCCATGACCATCCTTCCGTCCTCCTCCGCCAGCGTCCGCATTGATGCGTGGCTGTGGGCGATCCGCGCCTACAAGACACGTTCCGCGGCGACAGCCGCGTGCCGCGCGGGCCACGTGCGGCTGAACGGAAGTCCCGCCAAAGCCTCTGCCACCTTGGTCACCGGTGACACGGTCACCGTGCGGATGTCCGGCTATGAACGGATTCTTGAGGTCCGGCGCCTGATCGCCAAGCGTGTCGGCGCCGAGCCTGCCTCCCATTGCTTTACCGATCACACCCCGCCGCGTCCTATCGCGCCGGCACTGGGCCTCCCGCAGCGCGACCGCGGTGCAGGGCGTCCCACCAAGAAGGACCGCCGCGAGATGGAGCGGCTCCGGGGAGACGCCACCTAATCTCCATCGGTCGACGCGGGCCGAATGGCTAGGCTGGTAGGCAGGCCGGGTCGGAGCACGCTCGGCGCTCGGGTTGGACAATTGCAGCTGCCGCGCAGGGGTGAGCCGCGAATCTGGGGGAATCATGAGGACTGCTGCGAAACCGTTCATGGTGAAGCGTCAAGCTCGCGTCAAGGCCGGGCTGCGCTGGCGATGGGCTATCACCGGGCCCCTGCTCGGAACCCTGCTTCTGCCCGCATTGTCAGCGTGCCAACAGGCGGACCCACGCCCCGAGCTGCCGACGGTGACCGAGCCGCCGTCGGGCGTTGTAGACAGTTCCCGGAAGTATGCGCCTGTCCTGGACGAGGTCCGCACCGCGTTGGAGTGTGAGTTCCCCGGCATTGGCTGGCGCGCAGGGGATGCCCCAGTTTCAGTTCTGGATAAGGGCTCTCAAGGATGGTGGTCTGTCACGTCGGGCAATGACCAGGGCGCGAGGGTGCGCATTTTCGGGCGGACCTGGGTCGAGCTGACGCTCAACGTTCCGGTCGACTCGGAGTCCTGCGCCGCCGGCCAACTCACGGGGTTTGCGCCATGACCGGCCTCATTATGGCCTCCGTGCGCCAGCCCGGCGAGGACGCCGTCTCGGACCTGCACATCGTTGATGGCGTGGTGACCCGGATCGGTACGGGCGGAGGTCTTTCCGGCAACGCCCGAGTCGTCAGCCTGGACGGGCGCTACGTTATTCCAGGGCTTTGGGACGAGCACGTCCATATGACGCAGTGGGCGCTGCACTCCAACAGGCTGGACCTGTCCGCCGCGGCGTCCGCTCAGGAGGCTGCCGCCGCCGTCGGACCTTATGTTCAGGACGCCGATCCGTCGGTCACCGCCGTGGGAGTTGGCTTCCGCGATGCCCTGTGGCCGGACGTCCCCACGTTGGAAATGCTCGACGCCACCACCGGAAACCAGCCCGCTGCCCTGATCAGCCACGACCTGCATTGTGTCTGGCTGAACAGCGCTGCCGCCCGGCGATATGGGGTGGAGGTTGACGCCGGCGGCCTGCTCCGGGAGGAACCTGCCTTTGCAATCACCCGCGAGCTGGGCAAACTTCCGGATTCAGTGCTGGACGGCTGGGTCCGCGATGCCGCCCGGGCGGCTGCAGCCAGGGGCATAGTTGGCGTCGTTGATTTCGAGATGACCTGGAACCGCGACATCTGGCTGCGGCGCATCGCTGGCGGCTTCGATGCCCTCCAGGTGGACGCTGGCGTCTACCCCGAGGACCTGGACCGGGCCCGCCACGACGGCATGCGTACAGGCGTGGAGCTCGACGGCGGGATGGGGCTCCTGCGCGCCGGCCCGCTGAAGGTGCTCATCGACGGGTCGCTGAATACCCGGACGGCATTCTGTTCGGATCCGTACCCCGACGGCAGCCATGGGCTGCTGACTGTCAGCTTTGGGGAATTGTTGTCCCTGCTTCGGAGGGCGCGGGAATACGGCTTTGTCCCCGC
This sequence comes from Arthrobacter sp., assembly GCA_046708445.1. GTDB lineage: Bacteria > Actinomycetota > Actinomycetes > Actinomycetales > Micrococcaceae > Arthrobacter. The sequence continues at coordinate 3,278 of JBKKDH010000268.1, read as the reverse complement.
GGTCCATGCCATCGGGGACGGCGCCAATCAGGTGGCGCTGGATGCCTTCGAGCAGGCGGGAATCGGCGGCCGGATTGAACACGCGCAGTTTATCCGGACGGAGGATTTGGCCCGCTTTGGGCTTCTGGGGATTACGGCCAGCGTGCAGCCGGTCCATGCACTCGATGACCGCGACGCCGCAGAGTCCAACTGGGGCGGCCGCACGCACCGGGCCTTTCCACTGAGGTCGCTCCTTGACGCCGGAGCCATGTTGGCGCTGGGTTCGGACGCGCCGGTTGCACCAATCGATCCGTGGGCGGGGATGTCGGCGGCCACTACCAGGTCCCGGCAGGACGGCCGTGGGCCCTGGCATCCGGAGGAATGCATCAGCAGGAGGCAGTCGCTGGCGGCTTCAGCGAGGGGCAGGAGCAGGATCCGTGTCGGGGACCCGGCGGACCTGGTGGTGCTCGAGGCCGACCCGCTGGCTGTGCCTGACGCGGAATTCGCCGCTATGCCGGTTAAAGCAACACTGCTGGCGGGCCGCTTCACGTACGACGGCGGCCTGGCTTAGTTCCTCGCGCGGGCCTGGACGAGGTTCGCGAACGGCAGCCGCCCAAACTCCGCGACAAAGTCCGCGTGGAGCCGGGCCTCGGTGCTGTTCACTTCCCCTGCCGGTACTTCTTTCCACGCTATGACCAGCGACTCGGGTGCCGCGAGCTGCCACACCAGCCGTCCGTCCCAGTGGCCCGGCGGCTTACCCTTGCCGAAGTCAAGGAACTCCTGGATCTGCCGGCGGAGCCCGCGGTTTCCCTTGCTGCCGGAACCCGCCTTGCCGAGATAGAGGACGTCCGCGCCTTCGACCCACTCCGCAGCCAATGCCGCCTCCCGCAGCGAGGGGTCCTTCTTTTTGAAGATGCCGGCGGTGCTCTTCTCCAGAAACCGCGGTTCGAAACCGTCGGGCCGCAGCACGGCGAAGACTCCAGTGCCCTGCGGGATCCGCATGATCTCGAGCCTGCCGACCGCCCTGAATCCTGCAAACCCCTCGGCCCTGAGGGATGCCCTGCTGACCATGGTGATGGTTCCTTAGTTCGTGGAGGTCCGCGGTGTGCGGCCGCCTCACCATTGTTCCCCAACGCGGCATCATCCATTGAACTCAAGGGAATGGAATAATTACCGTCCGCGCAGCGCCACCTCCAAAAGCGTAGAGTGGCCTAAGACGCCTGATTCTGGACGCCGTGCTGCTGAGGGAGAAATCGTGACGATTGACTGGGACGAAAAAAAGGCCCTGCTACAGGAACCGAACATCGCGGCCGTGACGCAGCTTTGTGACGAACTGATGGAAAAGAAGCCAGGGTCCATCGTCCCCTACATCGATCCCGTCCACGACGAGGACGAATGCCGGATTGTCAGCCTCCAGGTCAGCCCCGGCAAAGGGACGGAATCCGGGTTTGTCTCCCATTACAACGACGACGAAGCCGCCCGCCGCGCTACCCAAATCTACGAACTCGCTGAACTTGACCCCCGCTACGTGATGCCCTGGAATGCCTACCCGTGGGTGCGGGACCCCGAACTTCCCACGGCGCTCAACGTCCAGGAAAAGACCGACGGTTTGCGGCCCTTCCGCCAGTTCCTCAAAATCAACTCCCGCGTTTCAGCCATCATCGCCCACGGCACCGACGCCTCCACATTCCTGACCCTCTTCGAGAAGACGTACCATTCCTCGCTGAAGAACAGCGGTATCAAGATCTACAAGGCCAGCGCGCTCGGCGGGCGGGCCTTTGCTGTTTCCGAAGCCAAGCAGGAAGAACTGCTCGCGAAGAGCGTTGAGGTCTACAAAGACGCCATGCAGCGCGCAGGCATCCAGCACCTCTAGCCAGCTGCGAAATGGCAGCTCGTTGGCCAATGGACGCGCTCGACTGGTTGCTCGACTCCGATCCCTCCATCCGCTGGCAGGTCCTCCGCGACCTCGCTGATGCACCGGCCGGTGAGGTTGCCGCCGAACGGGAGCGGGTTGCCACGTCCGGCTGGGGCGCCCGGCTCCTCGCACTGCAGGGCACCGACGGACAATGGGACGGCGGCACGTACTGGCCGGCGCATGACGATGATCCGGACAGCCAGCCGTGGACCGCAACAACCTACAGCCTCCTACTCCTGCGCGAGTTCGGCCTGCACCCTGCCAGCCCTGAAGCCCGTCAGGCCATCAGCCTGGTCCACGACAACAGCCGCTGGGAGGAAGGTAACCAGCATTTCTTCGATGGCGAGGTGGAGCCCTGCATCAACGGCATGGCCGTGGCACTCGGCGCCTACTTCCACGAAAGCGTGGACAAGGTGGTGGATCGGCTGGTCCGGGAACAGCTCACCGACGGCGGCTGGAACTGCGAGGCCGAGCGAGGTTCCACACGCTCGTCCTTCCACACCACTATCTGCGTGCTCGAGGGACTTCTCGAGCACGAACGTTCCACCGGCGGGACCTCACAGTCGCGGCATGCGCGGCAGCGGGGTGAAGAATACCTCCTGGCCCGCAGGCTGTTCAGGCGGAAAAGCGATGGCGAGCCGATCAGCGGACGCTGGCTCCAGTTCTCCTACCCCACCCGCTGGTTCTACGACGTACTCCGCGGGCTGGACTACTTCCGTGCTGCCGGCGGCGCTCCAGACAAACGCCTCGCAGAAGCGGTGGACATAGTCCGTTCAAAGCGGCAACCAGACGGCCGCTGGCTGCTGGAGGACAGCCACGCGGGCAAGGTCCACTTCCAGCTGGAGGACGGCGACGGACGTCCCAGCCGTTGGAACACCCTCCGCGCCCTGCGGACCCTCAGGTGGTACGAGGGCTCGTAACCGATGCGGTGTCCGCACTGCTCATCCCTCCAGCAGCCTTCGGCGGTGCTTCAATTCCTTGACCCACGCCCTGGTGACCATGTCCGGAAACGGCGAGCCGCCGTCGTCGTTCCTTGCGGATCCTGCCACGCCGGCAAACGCGGTGCCCGCCTCCAGATCCGCGATCAACGGACCTGATGCTTTCAGGGCCAGTTCCACCACCTGCGCCGCCGTGCGCTCCGTCAGTCCGAGCGCCGCGGCCCAGCTCAGGAAATGGCGGCGCGAAATCCCGCTTCGCTTTCCCGCCAACGTCAGCGCAAGGGTTTTGTCTCCGTAGACCACTGTGGAGGGGATGTCATAGACCGGCGCGATGGTCCACTCCCCGTGCGGCTGCTAGACCATGGAGACATTCTTGGCGTGGAGGTCGCCGTTGCCGCTTAGCCACGCAAACGCCCCCTGGATGGCCAGGTTCCTCAGGGCCGGCA
>JBKKDH010000267.1:0-2697 GCA_046708445.1 Arthrobacter sp. | reverse complement strand
CGGAAACAGAAAAAACCCCTGAAATCCGTGGATTTCAGGGGTTTTCCCATTTGTGCGCGGAGGGGGACTTGAACCCCCACCCCCTTTCGAGGACTAGCACCTCAAGCTAGCGCGTCTGCCATTCCGCCACCCGCGCAGGTGGTATTTCAGACAACATTTCCGCCTTTCAGCGTTTCGTGTTTCTCCGAAGCAGCGAGAAAGACTCTACATGAACTTTCCGGGAAGATGAAATCGGGCCGGCTGGGTAGGCTGATGGCAAGCGATTTAGCCTTGGTTCCCAGCAGCCGCCACCTTCATGAGGAGTGCCCAATGACCGACATCCGTCCCGAAGATGAAGTCGTCCGGATCTGCCAGGAACTCATCCGGATAGACACCTCAAACTACGGCGACGGGTCCGGCCCCGGGGAACGCGCCGCGGCCGAGTACACGGCCGGCCTGATCGAGGAAGTCGGCCTGTCGGCCGAAATCTTCGAGTCGGCCCCCGGCAGGGCAAGCGTCGTCACCAGGATGGCCGGCGAAGACCCGGGTGCAAGTGCCCTTGTGGTCCACGGCCACCTCGACGTCGTTCCCGCACTCAGGGAGCAGTGGTCTGTAGACCCCTTCGGCGCGGAACTCAAGGACGGTCTCATCTGGGGGCGCGGAGCAGTGGACATGAAAGACATGGACGCCATGATCCTGTCCGTACTGCGTGGGTTCGCCAGGACAGGACGCAAACCAAAGCGGGACATCATCTTCGCCTTCTTCGCTGACGAGGAGGCCGGCGGCGAATACGGGGCGCGGTATGCGGTGGACAAGCGCCCGGAACTTTTCGAAGGTGCTACCGAGGCCATCTCCGAGGTTGGCGGGTTCTCGGCAACCATTGGAGGGCAGCGCACCTATCTCCTGCAGACAGCGGAAAAGGGGATCTCCTGGCTCCGCCTCGTTGCGCACGGACGGGCCGGACACGGCTCCCAGATCAACACTGACAACGCGATCACACGGCTGGCCGCCGCTGTCACCCGTATCGGGGAATACCAGTGGCCGATTGAGCTGACCCCCACCACGCGTCAGTTCCTGGACGGCGTGACAGAACTCACGGGAGTGGAATTCGACCCCGACAACCCGGACGTCCTGCTGAACCAGTTGGGCACGGTGGCCCGGTTCGTCGGGGCGACACTGCAGAATACGACCAACCCCACTCTGTTGAAGGGCGGCTACAAGCACAACGTCATTCCAGAGTCGGCAGAAGCACTCGTAGATTGCCGTACGCTGCCCGGCCAGCAGGACCACGTCCTCGAAATAGTCCGTGAGCTCGCCGGGACCGGAGTGGACGTCAGCTACGTGCACAACGATGTCTCACTCGAGGTCCCGTTCGCGGGCAACCTGGTGGATTCCATGATTGACGCGCTGCACGCCGAAGACCCGGGAGCCAAGGTGCTGCCGTATACCCTCTCGGGAGGCACGGACAACAAGTCCCTGAGCCGCCTGGGCATCACCGGCTACGGCTTCGCCCCGCTCCAGCTTCCGGACGACCTCGACTTCACGGGCATGTTCCACGGCGTCGACGAGCGCGTCCCGGCCGACTCGCTCAAATTCGGCGCCCGCGTGCTGGACACACTCCTCACGAACTACTGAGCCTGGCCCGGACATGACGCCCGAGGACGTGTTGCCGGACGCATTGCTGGAACGGGTCCGGGCGCGCGCCGCAGCCTACGACCGCGATAATGCATTTTTCCACGAGGACCTCGAGGAACTCGCCGCAGCCGGTTACCTTAAGCTCTTTGTCCCGGCATCCGACGGCGGCCTGGGCCTTGGGCTCGAATCGGCGGCACAGTGCCAGCGGCGGCTGGCAACGGCGGCGCCGGCCACCGCGCTGGCCGTGAACATGCACCTGGTCTGGACCGGCGTCGCGCAGGTGCTCGCGGCCAGGGGCGATCATTCCCTCGACTTTGTCCTGCAGGAGGCCGCCGGGGGCGAGATCTTCGCGTTCGGGAACTCCGAGGCCGGCAACGACTCGGTACTGTTTGATTCGCGCACGGTGGCCGCGCCGCTGCCGGACGGGGGCTACAGCTTCACGGGGACAAAGATCTTCACCAGCCTCTCGCCGGCGTGGACCCGGCTGGGGATCTTCGGCAAGGACACCCAGGCCCGGGACGGTGAGGGGGAGCTGGTCCACGGGTTCATCCGCCGGGACACGCCCGGCTACCGGATCCTGGACGACTGGGACACGCTGGGGATGCGTGCCAGCCAGTCCAACACCACGGTGCTGGACGGCGCCGAAGTCCCGGCGGACCGGATCTTCCGCAAACTGCCCGTCGGCCCCACTGCCGATCCGCTGATTTTCGCAATCTTCGCGTGTTTCGAAACGTTGCTGGCCGCCGTCTATACCGGCATCGGGGAACGGGCTCTGGATGTGGGCGTGGATGCGGTCAAACGACGGACATCACTGAAGAACGGCGGCCGAAGCTATGCCCAGGATCCCGACATCCGCTGGAAAGTGGCCGAGGCGGCCATGGCCATGGACTGCCTTTATCCGCAGCTGGCTGCTGTGGCCCGCGACGTGGACGCCCTCGTTGACCATGGATTGCAGTGGTTCCCCAAGCTCGTGGGGCTGAAAGTCAACGCAACTGAAACAGCACGGCGCGTGGTGGACCTGGCCATCAGGGTAAGCGGCGGCTCAAGTTACTTCCGGGGCTCGGAACTGGAGCGGCTCTACCG
>JBKKDH010000266.1:0-4793 GCA_046708445.1 Arthrobacter sp. | reverse complement strand
GGGGCACTCGGCCCGTCGAAGGGGTTGCGGGTTGAGCGCAGTGCAGGGGCGCGCAAAATGACGATCTTCTGGTTGAGCCGTTCGGACATTTCAAGCTCCTTTGACCTCTACACGGCCGTAGTGGCGCCCGAAGCGCGTGGACCGCAGGTATGACGGGCATCAAATTTTGTCGAGGACGCTTCGATATGGTCCAAGGTTTACATCAGGCGGCGTTACCTCGGCGTTACCGGTCGAAATGGGTTTCTATGAGGGCCAGCTGGCAACGTCTGTTCTGCCGTAATCGTCCACATGAAGGTCCTGGGAGTGCGCAGCTCCCGACAAATGGTTTGGGTTCTCACCGACGCTCCAGTAACGCTCTGGTAACGCCTTGGTGCAAGCATGAGTCCCCGTGTGCTGAAGATCTTTTCCGTGGGGCTAGGCAAGCGAAGGCTTGGGGTGGGCATGGATAATTTCGTTGAAGGGGACCCGGCGTGCCCCGGCCGGACACATGATCGCTCACAGCCTTGCTGGGTTCCTGGCCTTCCTACCGCTAGTCGCGCCTGGCCACCTGTATGACTTTTAGACAATTCTGCAGTGTGTTGGCCACAACGGCTGCGCTCGTGGCGTTGGTGCTGGTCCATGTTGACTGGTCTCCGGCAGCCGTGACTGACCCCGCCCGCACCTTGTTTCTGAACGCACAGGGGGTCTTGCGCTGGAGCCAGAATCCCAACCGGACCCCGTTTTCGGTTCCGGAATTGTTGCTATTCCTCGCCGTCGGACTAGCCTTCGTGGCGGCAGGCGTCACTGCATGGCATAGCAGGCCCAACCGGAACCCGGGTCTGCTGCTAGTGGTGTCGGGATGGATGTGGCTCATTGCCGGTCTACGCCTGTCCAGCAATCCGCTGGCCTTCACCCTTGGGGTGACATTTACCTTGATGTACCAGCCGCCGTTGCTGCATCTGGCACTGTGCTTTCCGGGAGGCGTACTGCGCAGCGCGTGGGAGAGACGGTTCGTGGCGTTCTTCTTTGCCTCCTGGCTATTCATTGCGATTGCCGGGTGGGCCTTCTTCGACCCGCGCGAACAGATACTCGGGCACGTTTCAAGCTCGCAGAACCTGTTCCTGGTGTGGAACAGTCCGGAGATCACCAATCGAATCGGCAACACGGCCAGGGTATTCCAAATCTGTGTGGGCCTTGCGGTTGTGGCTGTCCTGGTAGCACGGTGGCGTTCCGGGACACCAGCCTATCGAGCCTCATTCCTGCCACTATGGCTGGCTGTCATCCTGAAGACCGCTGCAACCATCTGGGTGTCTCTGGCGGTAGTGCAGCTATCTGGGACCCTTTCGCCGGCAGCGCTGTTGTGGCAGTATCCTGCGACGGCGGTGGTGCCCTTTGCGGTGCTGTTCGGACTATGGCGCTACCGCTTTGCCCGGGGCGCCCTCGGCGAGGTCATGGTCGAAATCGGCGCGGCACCGGTCAGCGACAGGCTGATCCGCGTCCTGCGCCGCTCCGTTCACGACCCCACCCTGCAGCTGTGGCGTTGGTCCGCCGAAGCCGAACAATTTTTTGATGACGACGGGCGCCCCCAGGCCCTGCCCATAGGCACGTCAGGCAGGGCTGCGATTGTCCTCGAACGCAGTGGCAGGCCCTTCGGCGCCCTGGTCTTTGACGAGACGCTCAAAGATCAACCGGAACTCCTCGCCGCCCTCAGCAGCGCAACCGCACTCACCCTCGAAAACCAGCATATGGAGGAGCAGTTGCGCCAACAGCTGATCGAGGTCAGTCGCTCCCGGAAACGCATTGTCACGGCCGGGGACGACCGCAGGCGCCAGCTGGAGAGGGATTTGCACGACGGCGCCCAGCAGCGGCTGGTGGCCGTCGCCATGGCGCTGGCGAGGACACGGCGGGTGCAGGATCCGAAAGATATGCGCTTGCTCGTAGAGCAGGCGAGCCAGGACCTTCATGAGGCGATGGCCGAGTTGCGGGAGTTGGCACATGGCGTGTATCCGCCGTCGTTGCGCGATCGCGGCCTCCTCGCTTCCGTGACTGCAGTGGCTGAACGCGCGGCCTTACCCATCCAAGTCAATGCCGACCTTCCCCGGCGGCCACCACCCACCGTGGAGCTGGCCGCCTATTTCATCTGCGCCGAAGCGGTCACCAACGCCCTCAAGCATGCTGCGGCCACTTCCATGGCCATTTCCCTGACAAGCACCACAAAGGAGCTCTTCTTGACTATTGCCGACGACGGGCGCGGCGGGGCCGGGTTCGGACCTGGCGGTGGCCTGCTCAGCCTGACAGACCGCGCGGAAGCTTTGGGCGGCGTTCTGACTGTTGCCAGCCCGCCCGGGCGGGGAACCACGATCACCGCAGTCCTGCCCTTCGCCAATGACGCCGAGCGGTCCCTTCCGTGACGCTGCGCGTGGTGATCGCCGATGATTCGGCCCTGCTGCGGCGGGGACTGGCGGTGCTGTTGGCCTCGGAAGGCCTCGACGTCGTCGGGGAGGCCTCGGAAGCGGAGGGCCTGCTCGCCCTGGTGGTACACCACCGACCTGACGTGGCGGTTGTCGACATCCGGATGCCGCCGTCGTACACCCTTGAGGGCATCCGGGCGGCGGAACAGATCCGCCGGGACCACCCGGAAACCGGTGTCTTGCTGCTTTCCCAGTACGTCGAAACGGACAACGCCATGGCCCTTTTGAGCAACGGCGCCCGCAGCCTGGGGTACCTCCTGAAGGAGCGGGTGTCGGACGTGGACGAGTTCCTGGATGCACTGCAGCGGGTTGCCACCGGAGGAACCGCCATCGACCCGGACCTAGTCAGTCGCATGGTGTCCCGGCCACGGGCCACGGACCGTTACAGCCAGGAACTCTCCAGTCGGGAAACGGACGTACTGGCGTTGATGGCCGAGGGTCGCACTAACACGGGAATAGCCTCGGCACTGTTTATGGGCGAGCGTACCGTGGAGGCACATGTCCGGAGCATCTTCCTCAAGTTCGGACTTCACCCTGAACCGGAGGACCATCGGAGGGTGCTCGCCGTCCTGACTTACCTGCGCGCCGGACACGATCCCCGGCCCTGAGCGCGGACCGGCGGAGCTGAACCCCGTTTTTATGAGGCGACGAGGGCCGAAACGCGCGCCTGGAGCTCCGAGCGCATCAACTGGCTTAACTGGAACCCGGGCTCCAGGCCAAGCGTGTCCTGGCAGAGACTACGGAACCGGCGATACGAACGTCGGGCCCCGTTGATATTGCCGGCAGCGAGTTCAGCCCGAACCAGCAGAATCACCGAGCGCTCGCGCAGAGGTTCGAGGTTGGCTGCGGCCAGCGCCGCAGCTTCGGCCGTGTCTGTGTCGCCCTCGGCGAGGGCCTGCTCTGCTGTTGCGTCCAAGGCCATGACCCGCAGGTGCCGGAAACGCTCCTGTTCGCCGATGACCCAGTCCTCGTACCATCCCGGTAGCAGTTCTCCGGTCCGCAAGTCTTCGATCGGAACGGGCTCCGCGTATGCGTGCGTGAGCGAGTGCTGCAGGCCGTGGAAGTCAACGGCCACTGATGGGTCCAGGGCCAGCGGGTCTTGTGCGCTCCGCAGCAGGCCGGGGAGTTCGTGGGCCACGTGCCACAGGGCCACCCGTAGGCTGGCAGCGGCCTGTTGGTCGTTGCTGTCTGGCCAGAGCAGCCCCGCGAGGGCAGTTCGCGGTCGTGGCCCAACAAGGGCCAGCGCGGTGATCAGCCGGCGTTGCCGGCTCGCAACCAGCACTGGTTGGCCGAGGCGCCGTAACTGCCAGCAGCCCAAAAGATGCAGAGTCCACGTAGTGTCTGTCATTGTCGGATCCTTTGTAACTTCGGTGGCGAAACTGTCCTTTCAGTCTGCTGGGGACTCCGGAACTGCGCTTCCGTGCTATCACTTAACGGCTACAGCGCGGCCCTCAATGTCAAAGGCGGCCCTCGAGGTCGCCCATGATGGCCTGCTCCTCTGGATCGTCAGTGCCGGGCGGGGTGGCTAAAACGAGTTTGGTTGCGGGGGAGTCCTGCGATGCGCTGGCTCCTCCGGCGCAGCTTGAGATGGCGAGCAGACCGATCAATGATGCGGCGATCATTCCTGCACGAGCGTGTACAGTGATGCCTTCCGTCAGTGTTGGGGTGTGACGGAAATACGAAACCGCCAGTAACTGAATCGGAATCAGAAGACTGCCGTACCTTGAATGTCGCCGAGGTCAACAGTTCGGCAATGCCGCCCACCGTAGCCTCGCGCCTTCTCCGTATCGGGTAACAATTAGTGGTGTGCGGGCGTAGGATCGGGCCATGAATGACCCCGCGCACGAGGAGGTGAGGCACCGGCTGCAGCTGCTGGCACCCCTGTTTCAGAGCCTCGGGACGAGGACGGGGGAAACATACGCCAAGGCTGGAATCTTTGATGCCTTGGACGATGTTTCCTTCCCTGTTTCGGATGCCGCCTTCCACCGTGGGGTCGAAGGCTATTCGTACCACCCGCATGGCCCTGTGTATTTCACTGTCACCAGGACGGGGACACTGGAGCTCGCCGGACCGGGCGCGGGGCTTCCTCTCGCCGAAGCCCTCGCAAACTACGTGCACTTGGCCGATCAAATCGATGTGAAAGAGGCCGGTCCCCTGGAGGGAGCGACGGAGTGGTTTCCGCCGCCGCGGCTTCTTCTGGTCCGGGAGACGTCCGAGCTGTATATTGCCCGGGTGGCACGGATACGACGGCTCGAAACGGGGACGGGCATAGTGTTGCTGGAGCAGTTTATCGACGAAAAGGCGCAGCTGTTCGCGGAGGCGTTCCGCTCCGCCGGTTGACGG
>JBKKDH010000265.1:0-4175 GCA_046708445.1 Arthrobacter sp. | reverse complement strand
GCCGGGCCGGAAGCCGCCAATAACGCGGCGGCCGCCGGCACCATGACGCCGCTGCTGGCCCTTGGCCTTCCTACCAACGCGACGGCAGCCGTGATGCTGGCTGCCTTTACTTCGTACGGCATCCAGCCGGGACCCCTGCTGTTCGCCAACGAGGGACCGCTGGTCTGGGCCCTGATCGCAAGCCTCTTCATCGGCAACTTTCTGCTCCTGGTCATCAACCTGCCGCTGGCACCGCTTTGGGCCAAGCTTCTGCAGCTCCCCCGGCCTTACCTCTACGCCGGCATCCTGTTCTTCGCCACGCTGGGCGCCTATTCGGTGAACTTGCAGGCGTTCGACCTGGTACTCTTGCTGGCCCTGGGCGCGCTGGGATTCATGATGCGGAGGTTCGGCCTCCCCGTGCTGCCGCTCATCCTCGGCGTCATCCTTGGTCCGCGGATCGAAGGCCAGCTGCGCAAGAGCCTGCAGCTCAGCGCGGGCGACCCCGCCGGCCTGTGGAGCGAGCCGATCGCCGTGGGCACGTACATTTTGATCGCGCTCATCCTGCTCTGGCCGTTGCTGTTCAAGCTGTACCGCCGCAACCGCCCGGCCACCAGCCTCCTTTCCCCAAACGCCACCCGCGGAAACGAACCAGCAGACGCGGATGGCTGACTCCCCGGCCACAGCCGCAGGATCAACCGGCAAAGACCACTAAGCATGAACCAAAACACAGACACAGACCACTGACCACAAGGAGCAACAATGACGATCGTGGTGGGATACGTCCCGACCCCCGAGGGCGAAGCGGCGCTGACGCAGGCCATCGTCGAAGCCCGTAAGAACAACACCACGCTGCTGGTCATCAACTCCTCCAAGGGCGATGCCCTGGTGGACAACAGATACGCCCAGGAGCCGGAGATCCAGAGCATCGAGGACCGCCTGGCCACCCAGGGAATAGACCACGTGATCAAGCAGCCGGTCCGTGGGCATGACGCGGCAGCGGAGGTCCTCGATGCCGCGGAGGAGCACAATGCCGACCTCATTGTGATCGGCCTGCGCCGCCGCACGCCGGTGGGCAAGCTGATCATGGGCAGCACGTCCCAGCGCATTTTGCTGGAGGCGGACTGCCCGGTATTGGCGGTCAAGGCCACTTAGGGACAGTCCAAGGCCGCGGCTCCGCTTAATCCGGGGCTTGTCCGTAGTTCCCGCCCTCCCGGCGCGGTCCCGCGGACAAGCCCCGGATTTTTTCGTTGGCATGGATCCTTGTGCATGGAGTCTTGGCCATCGGGGGCGAGCCATGGCAGAATGTTCCGCGGGGGAAAGCGCTATCCCAGCGCAGGAAGCACCAGTCATCTGACATTTGCAGGGGTCGCCGGTAGAATAGACCGCGCTCCCCGGCACGAACCACAGAAAGACCAGCACATGACTACGGCCACCCTCGAACGCCGCCAAGCCGCATTCCCAGCGGTCGAAGCAGCGGAATTCCCCTCCATTGACCTCGAGTTCTCGACGGCCGACGAAGTCCACGAAGGACTGGACAACGCCGTCGCCACCCTGATCGAGACTGCGGCAAAGGATGCCGCCTGCGGCATTCTCGTCACCCGCCTGCACCCCGGCCGCTACACCGTGGCCCTCGACGAATCCGTCCCCTTCGGCGAGACCTACGAGAACATCGCAGCCTAGATCTGCATCCTTAGACACAGAAAGTCCCCGCCCTCTGGCCTCCCCTGTTCCAGGGTCTGCCAAACGGCGGGGACTTTCTCGCGTTGGGGTTTAGCTCCGGCGCACCTGCACTCCGTCAGACTTCAGGAAGAGCTGCTTTTCGGACGGACCGGCCTGCACCAGCCACAGAACGTTCCCGCTCTCCGACACTTCCTCAACTTCGCCCGTCGCAATGACATGTGCATGTTTGAGAATTTCCACCCGAACCCCAGGCCGGAGTGTTCTCCAGTCTGAGATGGCGGCCGAATGGGCATTGCGCCTCGTTAAGACTGCCCCACGTGCTTTCATGTGAACTTCTACCCCTTTGTATGCGTTCTGCTGCCACAGCCTCTTTGATGTGACTTTCACTACATCTTCAGTTCTACTACACTTCCCCCGGCTCAAATGTACGTGTCGCCACATATTTCGACATGCGCACGAAAAGCTAAGCCAGACTGAACAATATTCCCCCTTAGGCGAGATTCCCGACGGCGGATTCGGCCGCTGAAATCACCTCGCCCGAGGCGACCAGAAGGTCCGCCATCTCGAGCTCCGGGGAAAGGAACCGGTCGGTGCCAGGGCCTTCGACGACGGCGCGCAGTGCCGCGATCACGGCGGCGCCGGCAGGGCCCGGAGTGAGTTCGCCGCCGGACAGGTGGGTGCGGATATCAATGGCCCGTGCCGACGTCACGAGTTCGATCGCCAGGACGCGGCGGAGGTTCTCCACGGCCTTGCGGAGCTTCCGGGCAGCGTGCCAGCCCATGGAGACGTGGTCCTCCTGCATGGCGGAGCTGGGAATGGAATCCACTGACGCCGGGACGGCCAGGCGCTTATTCTCCGAGACCAGCCCGGCCTGGGTGTACTGGGCGATCATCAGGCCGGAATCAACGCCCGGATCTGAGGCGAGGAATGCCGGGAGGCCGTGCGAACGGGCCGGGTCAAGCATCCGGTCGGTGCGGCGCTCGGCGATGGAGCTCAGGTCCGCCACAGCGATGGCCAAAAAGTCCAGCACATAGGCCACGGGTGCGCCGTGGAAGTTCCCGTTTGAACTGACCCTCCCGTCCGGGAGGACCACCGGGTTGTCGATGGCGGCAGCGAGTTCACGCGATGCCACTAGGGCGGCGTAGTCCACAGTGTCCCGGGCGGCGCCGGCAACCTGGGGTGCGCAGCGCAGGGAATAGGCGTCCTGGACCTTCGAATCGCCCACTCGGTGCGAGGCCACGATCGGAGAGTTGGAGAGCACGCGCAGCATGTTGTCCGCGCTTGCGGCCTGGCCCGGATGCGGACGCAGGGCAGCGTGCAGCTCAGGCAGGAACACCTGGTCCGTGCCCAGCAGCGCCTCGACACTGAGCGCTGCGGTGATGTCCGCCGTCGTCAGCAGCTGGCGGAGGTCCGCGATGGCCATCAGGAGCATGCCCAGCATGCCCTCCGTACCGTTGACCAGCGCCAGGCCTTCCTTCTCGGCCAGGGTAACCGGCTCGATGCCGTGCTCGGCAAGCAGTACGGCGACAGGCTGTTCGCCGCGCCCGCCGTAAGTCACGCCGTCGGGCCCGGCCGCCTGACCCTCCCCCATCAGCACCAGCGCGCAGTGCGAGAGCGGCGCAAGGTCGCCGGAGCAGCCGAGCGAGCCGAATTCGCGGCCCACGGGCGTGATGCCTGCGTTGCGGACGTCCACCATGGTCTGCAGGACCACGGGTCGGACGCCCGTGCGGCCGGAGGCGAGGGTCTTGGCTCGCAGGAACATGATGCCGCGGACCACTTCGCGTTCCACGGCCGGGCCCATGCCGGCTGCGTGGCTGCGGATGAGCGACTTCTGCAGCTGGGTGCGCAGCTCGTTGGGGATGTGCCGGTTGGCCAGTGCGCCGAAGCCGGTGGAGATGCCGTAGGCCGGGGTCTCGCTGTGGGCGAGGTCGTCAATGTGGGCGCGGACCTTGGCCACCGTGTCCAGGGCGGCCTGGGAGATGGTCACCCGGGCGTTGTGGCGTGCGACGGCGACGACGTCCTCGGGAGTGACGCCGCTGGAGCCGAGGGTGACGGTGAGCGGTGCTTGCGTTGTGACAGTCACTTTGCTGTTCCTTCGTTCATGGGGATGCGCACGCCGCGTTCCTTGGCGACGTCGAGGGCGCGGTCGTAGCCGGCGTCGGCGTGGCGGATGACGCCCATGCCGGGGTCGTTGGTGAGGAGTCGTTCGAGTTTCTGGGCTGCAAGGTCGGTGCCGTCGGCCACGGAGACCTGGCCGGCGTGGATGGAGCGGCCGATGCCGACGCCGCCGCCGTGGTGCAGGGAAACCCAGGTGGCACCGGAGGCGGTGTTAAGCAGGGCGTTGAGCAGCGGCCAGTCGGCGATCGCGTCGGAGCCGTCGGCCATGGCTTCGGTTTCCCGGTACGGGGAGGCGACGGAGCCTGAGTCCAGGTGATCGCGGCCGATCACGATGGGCGCCTTGACCTTGCCCTCGGCGACGAGCTGGTTGAAGAGCAGGCCGGCCTTGGCGCGGTCGC
>JBKKDH010000264.1:0-3386 GCA_046708445.1 Arthrobacter sp. | reverse complement strand
TACTGCATCTAGTTTGTGAGGAACTTTCGTGGGTTCAGTTATTAAGAAGCGTCGCAAGCGTATGGCCAAGAAGAAGCACCGCAAGTTGCTTCGCAAGACGCGCCACCAGCGCCGCAATAAGAAGTAGGGATACTTCAAACTGCTTGAAATGCCCGTTGCCTTCCCGGCAGCGGGCATTTTGTTTTGCGGTCCCAACTGGGTCGCAGTAGACGTCGTAATAACGACTGCGGCTGCTGCTTAGATGCGGGGGCCGCGGATGCGGGAGAAGCCGCGCCAGAGGCCGTACACGACGCCTCCGGCTGTTGCGGCTTTCAGGCCCAGTGTGGCGGCGCGGCGGCCGGAGCGGAAGTCATAGACAGGCCAGTTGTTGTCCCGGGCATGGCGGCGGAGCCTGGTGTCCGGGTTGATGGCGACGGGGTGTCCCACCAGGGTCAGCAGCGGGATATCGTTGTAGGAGTCGCTGTACGCCCAGCAGCGCCTGAGGTCCAGCCCTTCGGCGTCGGCAATGCCCTGGACGGCCACGGCCTTCGCGGAGCCGTGCAGGATGTCGCCCACCAGGCGTCCGGTGTACATCCCGTCCGCGACCTCGCCCACGGTGCCCAGGGCGCCGGTCAGTCCGAGGCGGGTGGCGATGACGGTTGCCACCTCGATGGGTGTGGCCGTGACCAGCCAGACCCTCCGGCCCACGCGCAGGTGCTGCTGCGCCAAGGCCTTGGCTCCGGGCCAGATCCTGGAGGCGATCATCTCGTCATAGACTTCCTCGCCGAGGGCCTTGACGTCTTCCACAGTGATGCCGGCGGCGAGATTGAGGGCCGAGTCGCGGACCGCATGGACGTCATCCATGTTCTCGCCGCGCGTCACAAACTTGAACTGCTTCCACGCGAACCCTGCGGCCTGCATCAACGTGAACGCGCCGCGCTGGTGCATCTTGCGTGCCACGTGGAAAAGGCTGGCGCCCTTCATGAGGGTGTTGTCGACGTCGAAGAACGCCGCCTCGCCGGTGTGCGGTACCGCAGCCGGCTGGGTGACAACTGCGACGTACTTCTCCTCGGGCATGTCCCCGAGTCTAGTCAATGCGTGCGGCCCCTCCTGCCGCGCGGCCGTGCGCCGCGCTCTCCGCCCCTAAGGGGGGATACGGTTAAAGCATGGCAAAACCACGGGTTGTCCTGATCACCAAAGCAGACTGTCACCTGTGCGCGGACGCGCGCGACGCCGTCGGGCGGGTGACTGCCTCGTTGGGGCTTGAGTGGACGGAACAGCCGGTGGACCAGCTGCCCGAGCTGCGTGACCGCTATGCCGAGGAAATCCCCGTGGTGCTGGTGGACGGCATCCAGCGTGATTTCTGGAAGATCGACGAAGCCCGGCTGGAGCGCGTCCTGCAGCGCGCGATGGCGCAGTAGGGCGGCGGTTCCGGGCAATGGTTCAGGCTTTGTTGGCAGCGGGCGCGGGGCTCTAGAGTGGAGTCACAACGCGACGCAAGGGAGGGGATAGTGACTTCACTGGATTCATCTCCTCAGGCTGTCCAGGGCGCTTCGGATGCGCCGGGCGTACAGGACGACACGACTGTGTTGGAAGACAAGCCCGTGCAAGAGGACAAGACCGCGGCTGCCAAGCAGATTCCGCCGGCGGCCGTTGCCAGGCTGACCCTGTACCTACGTGCGCTCAATACCTTGCTCGCCGAAGGCGTGGAGCGGGTGTCCTCGGAGTCGCTGGCGGAATTGTCCGGCGTCGGTTCAGCCACGTTGCGCAAGGACCTCTCGCACGTGGGCTCCTACGGCACCCGGGGCGTTGGTTACGAAGTCCAGTACCTCAGCCGCCACATCGCTGCGGCCCTGGGGCTGACCCACGACTGGAAAGTGGCCATCGTCGGCGCCGGTAACCTGGGCAAGGCGCTCGCGAGGTACGGCGGTTTCGAGTCCAGGGGCTTCGACGTCGTGGCCATTTTTGATGCAGACCAGATGGTGGTGGGCAATGAGGTAGGTTGGCTGCGGGTCAGCGACGTGGCAGACCTCGAAACCGTGCTGCAGCGCACAGGCGCCAACATGGTGGTTCTGGCATTGCCGGCCGCAGTGGCGCAGGACGTGTGCGACCGTGTGGTCGCCGCCGGCGTCCACAGCATCCTCAGCTTTGCGCCCGTGATGCTCCAGGTGCCAGACAGCGTTAACCTTCGCAAGGTGGATATGGCCACCGAACTCCAGATCCTGGCCTACCACGCGCAGCGGGCGCAGACCCCGGGGCAGACCGCCTAGCAATCAGGCGGCTCCGGGATCCACGCCCGCTGGGTGTGGTTTCAGTTGTTGGTCAGCGCCGGTATGGTTTCCGGCTGACCGTGAGGCTAACGGCCGTACGGGTTTCCGGGCTGGCCGTAGGGGCTGGCAAACGGCTGCTGCTTGCGGAAGTACGGAGCCACTGCCGGCAGATAGAGCAGGACGATGGCTGCGATGCCTGCCAGCGTTCCCAAGGTTCCGATGTTCGGTACCTGGAAGAGGCCGAAGATGGACAGGGCCGCGAACACCGTGCCGAGGATCCGCGCCCAGTTCTTGCCCTTGCGGACAAAGATGGCCACCAGCGCGTACAGCGCCGCACCGATGATGGCGATGACCACCAGAGTGCCCGCGATGACATCCTTGATGGATTCGTAGGGAACTTCGCCGCCCGCGCCGCCGCTGCGCATGGCATCTTCGAACGTACTCCGCATCAGCGGATCATCCAGCTGGCCGATGCCCATCAGCATGGAGATGACGAAAATGACGCCTGAGGCGATCAGAAGCCAGAAGGAAATGTTGACCAGCTGGGGGACTCCGTTGCTGCCCGTGGCCACCGGCTGCTCGGAGGGGTACTGCGCGTACGGGGACTGCCCGTACTGCTGGCCAAACGGCTGCTGGCCGTAGGCCGGGGCCTGCGGCGGGTTCTGTCCGTACGCCGGAGGGTTCTGGCCGAACTGGGGTGCCGGGGAGCCCGTTTCGCCGTACTGCGGCGCGTTCTGCCCGTACTGCGGGGCGGGCGGCGTGGGCTCGGGTGCGTTCTGCCCGTAGTGCGGGGCTGGCGGCGTGGGCTGGCCGAACTGCGGGGCGTTCTCGCCGTAGCGCGGAGCGGGGGGCTTGCCGCCGGATTCCGGCTCGTTGGGGTTGGGAGGCTGGACTGGAGGCGTACTCATGAGCGGTCCTTTGCAGGTCGAAGTGCGGATCGGCTGCCGGGATCGGTGCACTGGCCCTACCCCCAGCAAGGCTTAGTTCCACCGTACCCCCGGGCGGCCCGATAGCGGGTCATTCCGGAGAGGTATTCCGGCTTCATTCAGCCCTTGGGCGGTGAAAGCGCCGGAGCGCTGGGAAGGCCCCAGCCTGGCTGGTTAGCCCGGCTGCGGCCTTCGGGGAAACGACTGCACC
>JBKKDH010000263.1:0-2584 GCA_046708445.1 Arthrobacter sp. | reverse complement strand
GTTACCTGCTCGCCGTCAACGGAGGCCGTGTCCCTGACGTTCAGCGTCCCCACGCCGGCTCGGACCAGGTCGTGGTCGTCAGGCAGATCCGCGAGCGCCAGCACGCGCCGGGATAATGCCGTGCCGGCCCCCTTTTCGAAGGCGAGCAGAGCCAAAATTTCGTGGCTCGTGACGCGGTAAGCCGTATCGGGCAAATCCTGCTCAGTCATGTGTTCCTCATATTGTCCGCTTGCGGTGCATTCTTCATGTGGGCCGCCTCCGCCCTGCCGTTTAGCCGAATCCGAGCCTACCGCCGACCCACCCGACGGCGTCCCTGGCGCCATCGGCCATGTCTGTTAATCCATTGGCTACTCCGTCGGCCACGTCCTTGACACCGCCACCACACCCGCGCCGAAATTCCAGATCCGCTTGGTGAGCGGGATATCATCGGACGCGATGGAGGCGAGCCCCCACAGGAGGCCCACCCCGCCGATGACGGCCGCTACGGGCAACCCCACCCCGGTGAGGGCCGCTATGCCAGCGGCTACGGCAAGTCCGCCTCCAATGGCGCCATCGGCAATCCGGAAGGGATCACGGTTTTCGATGCCGGACCAAATGTCCAAGGCGCCGAAAACCATGCCCACCGCCGACAAACCCTTGCCAGCCCACTTCATGCCGTCGAAGAACTTGCTGGCTACGGCAAGTCCACATTGGCCAGGTCAATATTCCAGGTGAACTTGTCCGCCACGAACTGGAGTGCGCTCGTTATGTCAGACGCACTGCTGCCGTTGTCGACCCACTTTTCCAGCAAGAACTCAAGGCCGGACGGCGCATGTTCATAGTGGGGATCGGTAAAGGCATCGGTCCACTGCCGTTCCGGAGTGCCGGGTTCTGGTGTGGGCTGGCCGGGTCGGGGCTGGCTCGCGCCCGGACCGGAGGCTCCGCCCCCGTTCGTATTGCTGGCCTGGTCCTGTTCGTCGGCGTGGACCTGCAATGACCTGGATTGCTCCTACTGGACCAGGGAATTTACGGTGGTCTCAACGGTCTTCAGGCGTGTGCCTGAGTGCCCCAAGGATTTTGACAGTTCCCTGAGCTGCTCGATGTCAGCACCGTAGATGCCTGGCGCCATGTTGTCCCCCAAATATTGTTCGCAGGCGGCCCCTGTCGCTCTGCTGTGCTTACCAAACTATTTCATTCCGTAATCCGCCGCGATGGGGACCTGTCCCCGTCGCGGTCCCGGTCACGATCGCGGTCCGGACCCGGGCCACACGGGCTGGGCCGGCACGCTGCTGAAACCGAAGGTCACGGCAGGCCGGATGGGTGCCAAGGCGCCGACCTTGCATGAACGGGCAGCTCCTGCCGGCTCAGCACAACGTCCACACGGCCACGCGCACAACCGGCCCTGACGAGGGTCCCGGCTGGGATAACCTAGACCAGTGACTTACGAGATCGAGATCGGCCGTGGCAAGCGTGGGCGTCGTGCCTACTCCCTGGATGACATTGCGATTGTCCCTAACCGTCGTACCCGCGACCCCAAGGACGTTTCCGTGTCGTGGCAGATCGACGCCTATAAGTTCGACATGCCCGTCATCGCTGCGCCCATGGACTCGGCCATGTCCCCGCAGACAGCCATCGCGCTGGGCCGCCTGGGCGGGCTGGGGGTCCTGGACCTCGAGGGCCTCTGGACCCGGTACGAGGACCCGCAGGCAGTCCTGGACGAGATCGGCGCACTCGAGGACGAGGTCAACAGCCCGGCCGTGACCGGACGGATGCAGGAGCTGTACCGCGCGCCCATCCAGCCCGAGCTGATCACCTCGCGCCTCGCCGAGATCCGTGCCGCCGGCGTCACCGTGGCCGGTTCCCTGACTCCGCAGCGCACCCAGGAGCATTACAAGACCGTGGTCGCCGCCGGCGTCGACATCTTTGTGATCCGTGGCACCACCGTGTCCGCCGAGCACGTGTCCAAGGACCACGAGCCGCTGAACCTCAAGCAGTTCATCTACGAACTCGACGTGCCCGTCATTGTTGGCGGCGCCGCCGGCTACACCCCGGCGCTGCACCTCATGCGCACCGGCGCTGCCGGCGTGCTGGTGGGCTTCGGCGGCGGAGCGACGACCACCACGCGCCGCGCCCTGGGCATCCATTCGCCGATGGCGTCGGCCATCTCCGACGTCGCCGCGGCCCGCCGGGACTACATGGACGAGTCCGGCGGACGATACGTCCATGTCATTGCCGACGGCGGCATGGGAACCTCAGGTGACATCGTCAAGGCCATCGCGATGGGCGCCGACGCCGTGATGCTCGGCAGCGCACTCGCCCGTGCCGAAGAGGCGCCGGGCAAGGGCTGGCACTGGGGCCAGGAGGCCCACCACCTGGAACTTCCCCGCGGCGACCGGGCCAACGTTGGCACCGTCGGCCCACTGGAGGAAGTGCTCTTCGGGCCGGGCCACCACACCAACGGCACGTCCAACCTGATCGGCGCGCTGCGCCGCTCCATGGCCACCACCGGCTATTCGGACCTCAAGGAATTCCAGCGGGTCGACGTCGTCGTCTCGCCATACTCAGGAAACTGACGTCCGGCGCGGGCCGGGTGCCGGACCCGGAC
>JBKKDH010000262.1:0-11299 GCA_046708445.1 Arthrobacter sp. | reverse complement strand
GGTACGCTCTTCGACCTCGGGGTCGATGATTACCATCAATTCGTAAGGACGCATATGTGAACCCACCTCCTTTGGGCTAAGCGGTTACGGCATTTCCGTAACAGGAGGTTCATTTGCGATGCCGTGCATATGCCCGGCCACCGGAACGGAGGCAGGACGCAGCACAGACTTCAATATCTTAGTGCATTTGGACCGGATAGGCGATTCGCGCTTGACTCAACGCTAAGCGCCGTGGTTCCGGAGTGGAAGCGGCCGTGACGATATGTGGAAAACTGTGGCCTGGGCACAAGGGGGTCCGGCAGGGCGAAGCTAGAGTACAGAGCATGGACGCCGCACCGCTCAACGAACGCCCCGCCACGGTCAGGCGCAGCCGGCTACGGTTCCTGGCCATGCTGGTGGCGGGAATCGCGGCCACGCTGGCAACGGGCGCCACTGGCCGGTGGTTGCAGGCTCCTGCCGCCGGGTGGGCCACGGCGGCGCTGGTCTATGTCGGCTGGGTGTGGCTGGTCGTGGGACGGATGGATCCGATGGAAACCAAGGCCCACGCCACTGCCGAGGACCCCTCCCGGACCACCACCGACCTGCTGATCCTGGCGGCCAACGTCATCTCGCTGGCCGCCGTCGCCGTCGTGGTTGTGGACTCACACCAAGGCGACGGCGGCACCCAACTGGGCGGGGCGGCACTGGTCCTGGCCAGCGTGGCCCTGTCCTGGATGCTGGTCCAGACACTGTTCACCCTCAGGTACGCGGAGCACTACTACGGCGGACAGAGCGAAGGCGGCGTCAGCTTCAACCAGGACGAACCGCCGCAGTACACGGACTTCGCCTACCTGGCCACCAGCATCGGCATGACCTACCAGGTCTCGGACACCAGCCTGGAGAACCCGCGCATCCGGCGGGAAGCGCTGAAGCACAGCCTCCTGTCGTACCTTTTCGGTACGGTCATCCTGGCCGCCACGATCAACCTGGTGCTGGGCCTGGCGGCCTGAACGGCAGGAGACCTACGACGCCGGGCCGGCACCAACGGCTGCGTCCTCACCCTGGGGCGCCTCAACGGCCGGCCCGGCCGGACCGCCCTTGCGGTAGCGCCATACTCCGATGCCAACCACCACAGCGGCGAGTGCCAGCGACAGCAACAGGGATTCGCGGGTGGATTCCAGGATCACCATGCCGATCAGCAGTGCGACGATGCTGACGATTGACACCCAGGTCAGGTAGGGGAACAGCCACATCTTCAGGGCCAGGTCCTTGGCTGCAGCACCCATGCGCTTGCGCAGGATCAGCTGCGAAGACGCGATGACCAGCCAGACAAAGAGTGCGATCGCGCCTGAAGTGTTCACAAGGAACAGGAAGACGGTATCCGGGGCGATGTAGTTCAGCCCAACAGTCACAAAGCCGACAACGGTGGACGCCAGGACTGCGGCGGCCGGAACGCCCCGCTTGGAAATCCGGGTCCAGGCCGTCGGTGCGTCGCCGCGTTTGGAGAGGGAGAAGAGCATGCGGCTTGCAGTGTAGAGGCCGGAGTTCAGGCAGGACAGCACGGAGGTGAGGACCACGATGTCCATGATGGTGCCGGCGCCGGGGATGCCGAACAATTCGATCACGGCGACGTACGGGCTCTTGGCTACGTTCGCATCGTTCCAAGGCAGCAGGGTGACCACGATGGCGATGGAGCCGATGTAGAAGACCAGGATGCGCCAGACAGTGGACTTGACGGCTTTTTTGACTGCGTCGACAGGGTTCTCGGACTCACCGGCGGCAATGGTGGCGATCTCTGCGCCGAAGAAGGAGAAAACGACCACCAGGATCCCGGCCAGGACAGCTCCCGGCCCGTTGGGCAGGAATCCACCGTTCTCGATGAGGTTACTCAAGCCCGGCGCGGGCACTCCGGGGATAAGGCCCAGGATGGCCGCCGCGCCAAAGAGCAGGAACAGCACAATGGCGGCGACCTTGATGGAGGCGAACCAGAACTCGAATTCCCCGTACGACTTTACGGATCCCAGGTTGGTCAACGTGAGCAGGACCATGAGGATCAGTGCCCATACCCACTGGTCAATACCGGGGACCCAGCGGTGCATGATCGCTGCGCCGGCGGTCGCTTCGATGCCCAGGACGATGATCCAGAACCAGGCGTACAGCCAGCCGATGCTGAAACCTGCCCACCGGCCCAGCGCCTTGTCAGCGTAGGTCGAAAAGGAGCCGGTTTCAGGATTGGCGGCCGCCATCTCGCCGAGCATCCGCATCACCAGGATCACCACGATTCCTGCAGCCATGTAGGCCACCAGGATTCCCGGCCCTGCCTGCTGGATCGCGGCACCTGACCCCACAAAGAGGCCCGCCCCGATGACGCCGGCGATGGCGATCATGGACAGATGCCGCGGCTTAAGCGACTTGGCGAGTTGTTGGTCAGCGTGCATGGGTGCGCCGTCCTTAGTGTTGGTGCGGAAATAGTGATGGTGCGGAAGTTCGGCTGCCTAGCGGCGCCACAGCAGTGGGCCGGGAGGCCGTCCGGGTGCTCCGTGCGGTGGATCACACGTTTTATCCCACCCTAGACGCGGCACCGGCGACGTTTAATGTGCAGTGGCACAGAACGCCGAAGGCCAATTCAGATGTTTCCACAGGATGGGACACCATTGCGAATCATCCGCTGCCCGCCAGTCAACTTGGAAATGCCCGCGAAACCTAAGTAGTCACGGCATAAAACCTGAGTACTCGAGGCTCAAATTACTCTGGTGCGGGACCCGGAACGGGGCTATATTGACATCCAACGGTTGGGTACCGTGCTGGACGTAGCGACGCGGCCAGGAAAGTGCTCCGCGCAGTCATGGGATGGCTGGACGGGGCTTCGACGACACATACAGGAAGCACAAGGCAATATCGGTCTCCTTCAGCAATGGATGGGGACCACATGTCGTTAATCGGGCGAAGCAAGGAGTTGGACCGGATCCTTTCGGTGATCCGGGGGCCGAAGGAATCCGCCCTGACCGTTGTCGGCCGCCGCGGCGTAGGTAAATCCGCCCTCCTGTCCGAGATCCCTCGTCTTTCCGACTACCGGACCGTTTTCCTGCGGGCGAGTGCCTCCGAATCAGACTGGCCTCTTTCCGGCCTCACCGCATTGCTGAACGGAATCGATGATCCCGTCCTCAACCGGTTTGCCGATGAACTGTTGCGGGATTCCACCGCCACCCTGGATGTCCCCACGGTCTCCACCATGCTCCTGAATGGACTCCATCAGCGATCGTCCTCGCGCACCGTCGTCGTCGTCGACGATGCAGACCAGTTGGATGCAAGCAGCCAGGCTGTCATCGGATTCCTCGCCCGCCGACTGGCCGGGACGGACGTCGCACTTTTTATGAGTGTCCGTGAAGAATTGCCGGACAGCCCGTTCGGCAGCCTCCCGGCCCTTCACCTGAAGCCGCTGAACTACAACGACACGGTCCGGATGCTGGAGTCGATTCCGGCGCGACATACCGCGACGGCGGCAGTCCACGCGGTAGCCGCAACAACCCAGGGCATCCCGCTTGCCGCCGTCGAGCTTTACACCTGCCTTCTGGAACGCCAGGCCGAGGGAAAATACGCCCTCCCTATTCCGCTGCCCTGCAAGGGGAGCTTCGAATCCGAATTCGCAGCAACCCTGGGCGGCCTGACCCCGGCCGCGCGTCAGGTCCTTGACCTGATGTCGCTGTCGTGCCGGAGCGACATCGCCACCTTGGAGAAGGTTTACGGCGACCTGTGGACAGGGGTGGACGAACTCCTGGCCAACGGCATGGTCAGCAGGTCAGGACCGCATCTGCGGATCCAGGACCAGCTGCTGCGTGGCTTCGTCTTTACCGCCATGACGCCGGCTATCCGGACCACCAACCACCGCGCCCTGGCGGACGCCGCCGGTGAGACAGATCCTTACGCCAGGCGCTGGCATTTGAGCTTTACGGCCCTGGAACGCCAGACGCCGTTTGGCCTCCTGCGTTTTGCCGTTGACCTGATCCGCAGCGGGGAAGTGTCCTTCGCCGTGGAATACATAGAACGGGCACTCACCATCAACCCGTGGGAGGCAGAGACTGCGGCACGGCTCGCCTCCGTGGCTGAACTGCTGTTCAACAGGGGAGAATTCGTTTACGCCAGGCGGTATCTGGAGTGGGCGCAGCGCGTGACACGCAACCCCGCGCTTATCCTTCGCCTGACGGGCCTGGATTTCGAAATCCAGTTCATCCAGGGCGCCGCTGTGCGTTCCAGCATGGTGCTTCGCCTGGTTAAGGAGTTCGGCCAGCACGATCCTGCCTATGCAGCCACCCTGTTGGCGATCGGATCGCTCTACTACGCGGAGCGGTGGGAGTTGGAAGACGCCCTCAGCCTGCTCCGCCACGCCGAACAGTTCCAGGACGCTGCATCCAAGGACTGCCTCGCAGTGACGGATCGTGCCAAGCTCCTGATCGAGTCGATCAGCGGTAACACCGAGCATCTCGGCCGCAAGCATGACGCCGGCGGTACCGTGGCCACCCTTCTGGTGCAAGGCCGCGCCCTGACTTACGCAGAGCATCACGAACTTGCCCAGGAGGCCTTCGCGATGGTGCGGAACTCCGTTGAGGCGAGCAACGTCAACTGGCGGGAAACCGCGGACTACCTGGCCGTGGACAACGAGATCCGGGCCGGGAATGTGCGCACTGCCGTCCGGCTCATTGAGGACCTGGAGCTCACCGAGCCGGAGTCCAAATACCACCGCGGGATGCGGCACATCTTCCGGGTGTGGCGTGCCCACTCGCTTGGCGACGAGGCACTGGCGAGGCTTTACGTGGCGGAGGCACAGCACTTCTCCGGCGCGGAGAGCCACCCGGCCACCACTGCACAACTGGCCGCCTGCCAGGGCCATTTCGCGCTCATGCGCGGCAACCTGGCCGAGTCATTTGCCCAATTGTCACGCGCCGCGGAAATCGGCATGGCCTTCGGCAACCCGACACTGCTGCGCTGCGAAGCTGACCTGGTGGAAGTGCTGGTCCGGCTGGGACGGCACCGCGAGGCTACCCAGGTCCTGTACCGCCTGGAAAGCCGCTCCGTGGGGCTCAGGTCCCCGTGGCTGCTGACCGCTGTGGCGCGCAGCCGCGCAATGCTCGCAGACGGTGAGCAGTCGCTTCAGCTGTTCAACCACGCACTCGAGAACAGGGGTGCCCACGACTCGCTGCTGGAACGTGCCAGGACGCTGCTGTGCTACGCGGAGCGGCTGGGTGCCTTCGGCCGGCTGCGGGATGCCAGGGACGGTCTGCTGCGGGCCAAGGTGATGTTTGACGAGGTCGGCGCCGATGCGTGGACCCAGCACGTTGATTCGCTGTTGCTGGACGAGCGTGTTGAGCCTGCCCGCGCACCAGGCAACCCTGCCATGCTGATGCTGGCCGACCACGAGCGGGCCCTCGCCCAGATGGTGGCACGGGGCATGCGCAACAAGGAAATCGCAGCCACGCTGTACGTCTCCGTACGGACCGTGGAAGTGCGGCTTACCGCCATCTACCGCAAGCTGGGTGTGGAGTCCCGCGCGCAGCTGACTGCCCTCGCCGCCGGTAAGGATACCGCTGCCCGGGAACCCTATGTCCTGCCTGTCCTTTAGGACCGAAAACACTGCAATTGCAGATACCCGCAGTATCCACACTGTTCCCTTCCCGCTACCACAAAGCGCCCGCTTTTCCCCGTAACAGCCGCCGTTTCCGGGCTAATTTTGCTTCACAAGTAGAACCCAAAGCGGACTCTGCGGGAAGCGATCATCATGGTGGAAATTCCAGTGGCCCCGTTCCGGAGCGCGTCCTTTGGCTGGCCGGTTGAATCCCTGGCCGCGCAACGGACCGCAACCTCGCCATTGCGTCCGCCGGAAGCCTCGAAAGGGACTATCCTGCCGCCAACTGCCGCCCCGGCAACGCCTGGGCGCAAGGCGTCTGCGGCATGGATCGCCGCGCACATCCACCTCCTGCGCGTCACTGACTCGCTCGTGGTGGCTTCTGCCGTGTTCGCCGGCTACCTGCTCTCCAGTGTCGGATTCACCCCCGGGGTCGAAAGCGACAAAGGCGGCGTACTCACTGCGGCCACGGTCGCGCTGCTCTGGCTGATGGCGCTGGAAATTTATCGGACCCGTGACTCCAAAGTCCTCGGTGTCGGCGCCGACGAGTACAAGCGGGTCGCCTCCGCAACCCTGCGGATCTTCGGCCTGATGGCCATTGCCGCGGTGGTGTTTTCCGTCCATGGCGGGACCGCGTTCGTCACGGTTTCCCTGCCGTTGGGGCTGGTGGCCTTGACTGGCAACCGCTGGGTTTTCCGGCGCCGGCTCACCAGGGAAAAGGCCCGGGGACACCACCTTTCCAGGGCCATCGTGGTGGGGGAGCCTGAGGAAGTCCGCTACGTCGTCCAACAGGTGGCTAAGAAGTCCGGCCCTGTGTACAAGATCCTGGGAGTCTGCCTTCCCGGCGCCCGGCGCGGAGCCAGCCTGCGCGTGGATGGCCAGCAGATCCCGGTCCTCTCCTCCACCGACGACATTGCCCGGACCGCGCGGCTGTCCGACGCGGATGCGGTCATCGTTGCGGGCCCTTTGCCCGGGGGAAACAAGTTCATCCGCGAGCTCGGCTGGAAGCTGGAGGAGTGCGCCGCGGAAATGGTTCTTGCGGCCACCCTCACCAACGTTGCGGGGCCCCGCATCCACTGGCGCCCCGTGGAAGGACTTCCCCTCATGCACGTGGACATTCCCCAGTACTCGGGGGCGAAACACGCGCTAAAGAGGATCATGGATGTGGCGGTGGCGCTGGCTGCCCTCCTGGCGCTGTCGCCGCTGCTCCTGGTGCTTGCCGTGATTGTGCGGCTGGACAGTCCGGGTCCGGTCCTTTTCCGGCAGGACAGGGTTGGCAAGGACGGCACCGTGTTCGGGATGTTCAAGTTCCGGTCCATGGTGGTGGACGCCGAGGCCCGCCTGGCGGCCCTCACCCAGCAGAACGAAGGTGCCGGAGTGCTGTTCAAAATGCACGACGATCCGCGGGTGACGCGGTGCGGGCGCTGGATGCGGAAATACTCACTCGATGAACTCCCGCAACTCTGGAACGTGGTGCTCGGCAGCATGAGCATGGTGGGGCCCCGCCCGCCGCTGGACCGGGAAGTCAACGGCTACGAAGGCCACACTCACCGTCGCCTGCTCATCAAGCCGGGAATCACCGGCCTCTGGCAAATAAACGGCCGCTCGGACCTTTCCTGGGACGAGTCAGTGCGGCTGGACCTCTATTACGTCGAGAACTGGTCCATCGCCGGTGACCTGCTGATCCTGTGGCGGACCTTCCGCGCGGTACTCCGGCCCTCCGGCGCCTACTAGACCGTGCGAGAGGAAAGAAGACATGAAAAACTCCATTGATCCGTTTCACGCACCGGCCCATCGGCTGCCGGCCCGAAAACTGACAATCGCCGTCGTGGGTGCCGGATACTGGGGGCCCAACCTGGCCCGCAACCTCCAGGCGAGTCCAGTCTGGGACCTGGTCGCCATCTGCGATGTGAACTCCGAACGTGCGCGGGCCCTGGGTACCCCGCTTACCGACGTTGCCGTCGTCGAATCCCTTGATGAGCTGCTCGACACCTTCGAGGTGGATGCGGTCGCCATCGCGACCCCGGCCCATGCCCACTACGGGACAGTCATGACGGCGCTCCGGGCAGGAAAGCACGTCCTCGTTGAGGAGCCGATGGCCGACAGTCTTGAGCACGGACTTGAGATGGTGGCCGAAGCCCAGGCACATGGCCTGGTGCTGATGGTTGACCACACGCACTGCTACTCGCCGTCGGTACTGAAGATGCAGGAGTTGGTGCAGGCTGGCTCGCTGGGCGAAATTCTCTTTGTGGACTGCACGCGGATAAATCTGGGTCTGGAGCGACCTGAAGTAGACGTCTTCTGGGACCTGGCGCCACACGACCTCGCGATTCTTGACTTCGTGCTACCCGATGGCCTGAATCCGACCGAGGTCTCCGCATTTGGGGGTGACCCGCTTGGTACCGGGCGAAACTGTGTTGGCCACATGAACTTCAGGCTCCGAAACGATGGCGCGGCCCACTTGCATGTGAACGTCCTGAGCCCCACGAAAATACGACAAGTAGTCATCGGCGGCTCGCTCAGGACTTTGGTGTGGGATGACCTGAATCCGAAGCAACGGCTCAGCGTTGTCGACAGGGGCGTCTCTTTGGACCGGTCACCAAGGTCGGCCAACGAAAAGCGGACTTCCACCACGGCGTACCGAATGGGCGATATCTGGTCCCCCGCACTGCCGGAACGCGAGCCCCTGGGCCAGGTTATTGAGGAGTTGGAATTCTGCATCCGCAACAAGCGTGAATCACGCACGGGTTGGGATTCGGCGCTGCGAATTCTCGCAGTGCTGGAAGCAAGCACGCGGAGCCTCAGCCGTGACGGCCAGACATCCGTTGTCGCAAACACCGAACTGGCAGGCTCAGCCCTTGCGGGGACCGAGTTCCGGCGCGGGCGTGCACTTTGAGCGGCCGACTGGACGTTTGTGGACACAACAAGGACGAGATCGCCGAGACAAGGAAAGTTGGTGCCCCATGACTGCGGAAACAGTCCTCGCCGGGATGAGCGTGATGAAGCCCTTGCTCGGTGATGAAGAAGCACGCGCACTCGCGGAAGTTGTGGCCTCCGGTTCGATAGCCCAAGGGCCGAAGGTCAAGGAGTTCGAGAAGGACTTCAGCGCCTTGCAACACGTGCGCTACGCCGTCGCGACCTCCAACTGCACATCCGCACTGCATTTGGCCCTTATCGTGGCGGGCATCGGTCCCGGGGACGACGTGGTGGTGCCATCGTTATCCTTTATTGCCACGGCAAACGCGGTGACCTATGTAGGCGCGCGCCCGGTCTTCTGTGACGTCGACCCCGCCACTGGCAACGTGACGGCGGAGACTATCCACGCGGCGCTCACCTTGGACACCCGTGCGGTGATCGTGGTGGACCAAGGCGGCGTGCCAGTGGACCTGCACCCTATCCGGGAACTGTGTGACCGGCACGAGATCACGGTGATCGAGAACGCCGCTTGCGCCATCGGCTCCACCTACAAGGCCAGCCCCGTGGGCATCGGGGCCGACGTGACGGTGTGGTCCTTCGACCAGGAGAACATCGTCACCACCGGTGAGGGCGGCATGCTTACGACCCGCCGTGCTGACTGGGCTGCGCGGGCGCGAACCCTTCGCGACCACGCCAGGAGCGTCACGGGCATGGACCGGCGTGAATCGCTGACGGCACTGCCCGAGGTGTACCTCGAGATCGGTTTCAACTACAGGATGACTGACCTTCAGGCTGCCCTCGGAACCGTTCAGTTGGCCCGGCTCGCCCAGATCGTGGAGCGGCGGCGGGCCATCGCCAGCCAGTACGTTGCCGGCCTGGCCGGCTTGAGGGGTTTACGTTTCGTCGCGGACCCGCCGTACGGCACCACCAACTTCCAGTCCTTCTGGGTTGAGGTCCTGCCGGGATTTCCGGTCAGCCGCGAGGAGCTGCTGGTCAGGCTGGCTGACGCCGGCATCTCCGCCAGTCGGGGTGTCATGGCGGCGCACCGCCAGCCGGCCTACCGCTGGCGTGATACCGGCAACGCCAGGCTGCAGCACACCGACCGCCTGACCGACCGGACGCTCATCCTGCCCCTCTTCCACGAGCTGGACACCGTCAGCATGAACCGTGTCATGAACACCATCCATGCCGCCGCCAACGGGGTGGGAAGGTGAGCGAGCTGATTCTGATCGCTGCCAGCGGGCTGGCCCGCGAGGTACTGGCGATGGTCCGCAGCAGCGGCCAGTACGACGTCGTGGGGCTGCTCGATGACGACAAGGAGATGGCGGGCGTCACCGTGGACGGGGCGCCTGTCCTGGGGACCATCGACGATGCGCCCAAGTACACGCACGCGTTTGTGCTGGTGTGCCTGGGCTCCGGGAAAGCGCGGGAGGCTGTGGTGGAGCGGCTCACCGCGATGGGACTGCACGAGTCGCGGTACGCAACGGCGATCGACCCGTCCGTCCTGTGCCCGGAGGGGTGCCGGATCGGCCGGGGCAGCATCCTGCTGCGCAACGTGACGTTGACGGCGTCGGTCACGCTGGGCTCGCACGTGGTGGCCATGCCATCGGTCACGTTCACGCACGACGACGACGTGGCAGACTTCGCCACGTTCGCCGCGGGTGTGTCGCTGGGAGGCGGGGTCCGGGTTGGCCGGGCCGCCTACCTGGGAATGAATTCCAGCGTCCGGGAACGGACGTCAGTGGGCGCCTACGCCACGGTGGGGATGGGTGCCGCCGTGCTCAGCAACGTGCCCGACGGCGAGACCTGGGTGGGTGTGCCGGCCCACGAAATCGACCGTGAGATTTTCTGCTTTGGGAACGGACGGTAAGGTCCCGGGAGACTGGCCGCGGGACTGAGGCCAGGATCCTGGCCGCTGCCCGCGGCGCCTACGCGGCAGTCCGGAAAAACAGTTCGGTGACCATGGCGAGCCGGTGCGGGTCCTCCACACCGCAGAGTTCGCGCGCGGAGTGCATCGACAGCAGCGGCACACCCACGTCCACCGTCCGGATCCCCAGCCGCGTCGCGGTCAGCGGGCCGATGGTGGAGCCGCACGGCATCACGTTGTTGGACACAAATTCCTGGTACGGCACCTTCGCTTCCCCGCAGAGCCGGGCCCAAAAAGCGGCACCGTTGGCGTCCGTGGCGTACCGCTGGTTGGCGTTGATCTTCAGCAGCGGACCGCCGTTGAGGACCGGGTGGTTGGCGGGATCGTGCCGCTCGGCGTAGTTCGGATGGACGGCATGACCCGCATCCGCGGAGACACAGAACGACGCCGCCAGCGCCTGCCGCCGCTGGCTCACCGTGGCTCCGAGGCCGTCGGAGATCCGCACCAGGACATCCTCCAGGATGGGTCCGCACGCCCCGGAACGGGAGTTGGAGCCGATTTCCTCATGATCGAAGGCCGCCAGGACGGCGATCGGCCCGCCGGTGCGGGCAGGACCAGTGCCAGAAGCAGAGGCATGCGCGGTCAGTGCCGCCAGCCCCGCGTGCGTCGCTGAAAGGTTGTCCAGGCGCCCGGAGGCAAAAAACTCCCTGTTGGCCCCGAAAACCGCAGGCGGCTGCGTGTCTGCAATCACGACGTCGTACCCACCAATCCGGGCAGGATCAACGGAGGCGTCAGCAACATGCGAGGCCATCACCGCCAGCAGGTCCACTTCGGCCGGGTCGCCAAGCCCCCACACCGGGTTCATATGCCGCTGCTTGTCCAGCGTGAGGCCGTCGTTCACCGCACGGTCCAGGTGG
>JBKKDH010000261.1:0-3788 GCA_046708445.1 Arthrobacter sp. | reverse complement strand
CGACTGTGCGGTCTCGGTGGCCGGGTTGGCCGGAATTTCGGCTTGCGTGGACCTGCCGAACTGCCATTGGCTGAGCAGGACAAAGACCCCGGAGACGGCAATCGCAAACACCAGGCCTGCGATCCATCGGGGTTTGAGGGCTGTTTTCCACACCCCTTAACCGTACTTCGTTCCGCTGTAGAACAACTAAACGTCGTTAGTGGTCGAAGAAGACCAGGCTGGAGTTGATGAGTTCTGCGATCACTTCGGGGTCGTAGGCACGCCGAAGTGACTCGCGGAACGATTCCTTGGACAGCGAGCGGGCCAGGGTAGCGAGGACTTCCAGGTGGTCCGAGAAGGAACTTGCCGGAGTGGCGATGAGCAGAATGACTGTCGCCGGCCCGTCGGTGGCGCCGAAGTCCAGCGCGTGGCCGTACTTGGTGATTCCGACCGCGATGGAGGTCCGGGAAACGAATTCGCTGCGGGCGTGCGGCAGGCCGATGCCGCCCGGCAGGCCGGTGGCGAGCTGGTGCTCGCGGGCATGGACGTGCTCAAGGAAGCCCGGCAGGTCGGTGACCCTGCCGGCGGCGAAAAGACGTTCCGCGAGCTGCGAGGCTGCGTCCACCTTGTCCGATGCCTCAAGCTCCAGGATCACCATTTCGGGAGTGGTGAGTTCGGCATCGTACCGGTCAAGTGGTTCCGCCAAGGCGTGTCCCTTCAGTGAGGCGAGAATGCGGGTGCGTGGAGCCCCTCAGCGCAAGGGAACGATGTCGTCGACACCCATTCGTGCGGCATCGGCGGACTCATCATCAGGTTGCTGCTGGCTCAGCCGCTCGGCTTCTACGCGTGCAATGTAGTGCTTGATCTCGCTTTCACGCTGCACGTCGCTCCAGCCAAGGACTTCACCCATAAGTTTAGCGACTACCGGAACCGCGGAGACACCACGGTCCCACGCCTCGATCGAAATCCGGGTCCGGCGGGTCAGGACATCGTGGACGTGCCGGGCGCCTTCGTGCGTCGCTGCATACACCGCCTCGGCCTGGAGGTAGTCGTCGGCGCCGGGCAGCGGCTCCGCCAGCTCAGGCCTCTCTGCGATGATGGCCAGCACTTCCGGCGTCAATGATCCATAGCGGTTCAGCAGGTGTTCGATCCGCGCCACATGGACGCCTGATTCCTCCGCCGTCCGGTTCCTCCGGTTCCAGGCAGCCTTGAAGCCGCTGGCGCCGAGCAGCGGGATGGTCTCCGTGCAGCTGGGCGGGACGCGCTCGTCCATGGTGCGGGTGGCTTCGTCAACGGCGTCCTTGGCCATGATCCGGTAAGTGGTCCACTTGCCGCCGGCCACCACCACGAGGCCGGGTACGGGGTGCGCCACGACATGTTCGCGCGACAGCTTGGCGGTGGAGTCGTTTTCGCCGGCAAGAAGTGGGCGCAGTCCGGCGTAGACTCCCTCCACGTCCTCCCTCGTAAGCGGCCGTTTCAAGACTTGGTTGACGCGTTCCAGGATGTAATCGATGTCTTTACTGGACGCTGCCGGATGGGCCTTGTCGAGGTTCCAGTCAGTGTCCGTGGTGCCGATGATCCAGTGCCGCCCCCACGGGATGACGAACAACACCGACTTTTCCGTGCGCAGGATCAGGCCCACGGTGGACTGGAACCTGTCTCTCGGCACCACAAGGTGGATGCCCTTGGAGGCGCGGACCTTCAACTGGCCCCTCTCCGTCACCATGGCCTGCGTCTCGTCCGTCCACACACCGGTGGCGTTGATGACCTGCTTGGCGCGGATCTTGAATTCCGTGCCGTCCTCATGGTTGGCGACCTTGGCCCCGACCACGCGTTCGCCCTCGCGCAGGAAGTCAACTACGGCCATCTGATTGACCGCGTGGGCGCCGTAGTAAGCGGCTGTCCGGATCAGGTTGGCGGCATATTTGGCGTCGTCGACCTGGCCGTCGTAGTACCTGATGGAACCGACGAAGGCGTCATCCTTCAGGCTGGGCGCGGCTCGGAGCGTTCCGCGCCGCGACAGGTGCTTGTGGAAAGGCACCCCGCGGCTATGCCCGCCGGTGATGGACATGGCATCGTAAAGGGCGATTCCTGCGCCCACGTACGGCCGCTCCAGGAACGGCTTGGTCAGCGGGTACAGGAACGGCACGGGACGGGCGAGGTGCGGCGCGAGGACGGACAGGATCAGGCCGCGCTCGTGCAGGGCCTCCTTGACGAGGCCGAAATCCAGCATTTCGAGGTAGCGCAGGCCGCCGTGGATCAGTTTGGAGGACCGGGAGGATGTTCCCGCCGCCCAGTCGCTTGCCTCAACGATCCCCACGCTGAGTCCGCGCGTCACGGCGTCCAGGGCCGCTCCCGTACCCACGATGCCGCCCCCGACAATCAGGATGTCCAGTTCCTTGCCGGGTTCGGTCGTGGCCCGCAGCCGCGCGATTGATTCTTCGCGGGCTGCCGGGCCCAGGATGCCGCTGGTGTTTGGAACACTCTTCATGGAACGCCTCCGTTGCAGCTGGTGCAGGTAGTAAACCACACTACTTGCTGGCCGCACGGTTGGGCAGGCGGAGCCGGGCGCCGCCCGCGGGGCCCGCGGCGGAGGTCAGTTGCCGGCGTAAGGCGAGACGACGACGTCGACCCGCTGGAATTCCTTGAGGTCCGAGTAGCCGGTGGTGGCCATGGAACGGCGCAGCGCGCCGATCAGGTTGGAGGTGCCGTTGGTGTGGTGGCCCGGCCCAAAGAGGACTTCCTGCAGGGGTCCGACGGTGCCAACGTTTGCCCGGTCGCCGCGGGGCAGTTCAAGGTGGTGGGCCTCCTGGCCCCAGTGCCAGCCCTTGCCCGGCGCCTCTTCGGCACGGGCCAGTGCGCTGCCGAGCATCACGGCGTCGGCGCCCATCGCAATGGCCTTGACGATGTCGCCCGAGGTGCCCATGCCGCCGTCGGCAATGACGTGCACGTACCGTCCGCCGGACTCGTCCATGTAGTCCCGGCGGGCGGCGGCGACGTCGGAGATGGCCGACGCCATCGGCGAGTGGATGCCCAGGGCGCGGCGCGTGGTGGTGGTCGCTCCGCCGCCGAAGCCCACGAGCACGCCGGCAGCGCCGGTGCGCATGAGATGCAGTGCCGGGGTGTAGCCGGCGGCGCCGCCAACAATGACGGGCACGTCGAGTTCGTAGATGAACTGCTTGAGGTTCAGCGGCTCGTGGTCCTTGGACACGTGCGCGGCGGACACGGTGGTGCCACGGATCACAAAGATGTCGACGCCGGCGGCCCCTGTGCGCATGAGGTGCAGTGCGGCCGTGTAGGTGGCTGCACCGCCCACTATCACGGGCACATCGAGCTCGTAGATGAACTTCTTGAGGTTGAGCGGCTCCTGGTTCTTGGAGACGTGCTCTGCAGAAACCGTTGTTCCGCGAATGACGAAGAGGTCGACGCCAGCGGCGACGACGGTGCTGTAGAGCTCCTGCGTGCGCTGCGGCGAGAGGGCAGCAGCCACGGTGACGCCCGCTGCGCGAATCTCGGCGAGGCGCTCGGTGATGAGCTCAGGCTTGATCGGCGCGGAGTAGATCTCCTGCATGCGCTCGGTCGCCTTCTCGGCGCTGAGGCCGCGAATCTCGGCGAGCAGCGGCTCGGGGTTCTCGTAGCGGGTCCACAGGCCTTCGAGGTCGAGCACGCCCAGACCGCCGAGCTGGCCCATCATGATGGCCGTCTGCGGCGAAACCACAGAGTCCATCGGTGCCGCCAGGAACGGAATGTCAAACTGGTACGCATCAATCGTCCAGTTGACCGAAACGTCCTCGGGGTCGCGGGTGCGC
>JBKKDH010000260.1:0-3838 GCA_046708445.1 Arthrobacter sp. | reverse complement strand
ACTCAACCCACTCGGCGGTCTCTTCCGGATCACGATCAGGCAGCTGGTTAGTCAACCCGCTGAGGATATGGGAGGTATCTTCTCCTGCAGCCACGTCAGCCTCGTTTCATCTTTGAATGTTGGGCTTATGTTTTCGTATTGTGAGAAAACAATTTTGCTATCCGAGATTATCGAGATGATGCCCCCATGGTCAACATGACCGGGCCGGCCTCGGGTCACCCTTGGCCGCAGGCTGCGCTGCAGACCGATTGTGACCGCCAGCCGAACCTCCGACCCTTGACCTGTGGTGATGCAGCTCATACTCTGACTTCACTATTCAATAACTTTCTTTCGCGATGTGGAATAACAGCAGAGATCGTCAGATCGGGGCTCACCACCCGCGGACATCCCAGAACTGGAGATCCAGATGCAGAGGACCCCACCAGTCGGCGTCGAACCGGCTCCCGCACCGACAGTGTTGTCGGGCCAGCCGATCCACCCGGCCACGGGCATCGACGCCCTGTGCGAAACCGCAAGCGCCGCCTCCGGCCAGGCCATCAGTCCGAGCCTCTACAACGTGGACCTGGCCCCGACGAAGAGGGAGGGCAGGCGCTGGACCGGGTACAGCATCTTCACGCTGTGGGCGAATGACGTGCACAGCCTCGGCAACTACGCGTTCGCCGTCGGACTTTTCTCGCTGGGCCTTGGCGGCTGGCAGATCCTCGCAGCCCTGGCCATCGGAGCCGTACTGCTCTTCGCACTGCTTAGCTTCTCAGGATTCATGGGCCAGAAGACCGGCGTTCCCTTCCCGGTCATGAGCCGGATCAGCTTTGGCATCCGCGGCGCCCAGCTCGCCAGCCTGCTGCGCGGGGCGGTGGCCGTCGCCTGGTTCGGCATCCAGACCTTCCTGGCCTCGGTGGTGCTGCGGGTCATGCTCGTGGCCATGGTTCCGTCGCTGCATGAACTGGACACCAACTCCATTCTCGGCCTGTCCACCCTGGGCTGGATCGCCTTCGTCGCGCTCTGGATCGTGCAGCTGGTGATTGTCAGCTTCGGCATGGAAATGATCCGCAAATATGAGGCATTCGCCGGTCCGGTCATCCTCCTCACCATGGTGCTGCTCGCCGTTTGGGTGTTCATCGAGGCCAAGGGCGCCATCCAGTGGACGGGCATCCGCGGGCTGGAAGGTGGCGAGATGTGGCGGACCATCTTCGCCGGCGGCGCACTGTGGGTTGCCATCTACGGAACGTTCGTCCTGAACTTCTGCGACTTCACGCGCTCCGCAGCGTCAAAGAAATCGATTGTTCGCGGAAACTTCTGGGGTATCCCCATCAACATGCTGCTGTTCGGCGCCATCGTGGTGGTCCTCGCCGGCGGGCAGTACAAGATCAACGGCACCATCATCGAAACGCCGTCGGACATTGTGGAGAGCATCCCCAACACGGTGTACCTGGTCCTGGCGTGCCTCGCCATCCTGATCCTAACCATCGCCGTGAACCTGATGGCCAATTTCGTGGCTCCTGTCTACGCCCTGACCAACCTGTTCCCCAAGCGCCTCGACTTCCGGAAAGCCGCCTGGGTCAGCGGCACCATCGGCCTGGTCATCCTGCCGTGGAACCTCTACAACAATCCGCTGGTGATCGTGTACTTCCTCGGCGGACTCGGCGCCTTGCTGGGACCCCTGTTCGGCGTGGTCATGGCCGACTACTGGCTGCTCCGCCGCGGCAAGGTCAACGTCCCCGAGCTGTACAGCGAAAGCCCGGCCGGAACGTACTTCTACAAAAAGGGTGTCAATCCCAAGGCGATCATCGCGCTGCTGCCCGCGTCCGCCGTCGCGATCCTCATCGCCTTCGTCCCGGCGCTGGAACCCGCGGCGCCGTTTACCTGGTTCTTCGGCGCCGGCCTGGGCGCCCTGACGTACTACCTGATCACTGACCGCAAGCAGCAGTTCGACGACGTCGACGGCGAGCCCATCGCCGTGGCCAGCACGCACTGAACAGCCTTCCCACGCTACGAACCACGGAGAGACCATGCGCATCCTCGTTGCCAACGTGAACACCACGCAGTCCATGACCGATTCCATCGCAGCCCAGGCCCGGAACATCGCCGCGCCCGGGACGGAGATCGTAGGGCTCACGCCCAGCTTCGGTGCGGACTCATGCGAGGGAAACTTCGAAAGCTACCTTGCTGCCATCGCCGTGATGGACCGCGTGGTCAGCTACCCGGAACCGTTCGACGCCGTCATCCAGGCAGGCTACGGCGAGCACGGACGGGAGGGCCTGCAGGAACTCCTGGACGTGCCCGTCGTCGACATCACCGAGGCCGCAGCCTCGACTGCCATGTTCCTCGGCCACAAATACTCGGTCATTACCACCCTGGACCGTGCGGTGCCGCTGATCGAGGACCGGCTGAAGCTGGCCGGCCTCGACGCGAGGTGTGCGTCCGTGAGGGCGAGCGGAATGGCCGTACTGGAACTCGAAGAGGAGCCGGAACAAGCGGTCGAAGCCATCATCGAGCAGGCGCTGATCGCGGTCCGGGACGACAAAGCCGAGGTCATTGTCCTTGGCTGCGGCGGGATGGCCGGGCTGGACGAGGCGATCCGGCAGCGGGCCGGTGTTCCGGTGGTAGACGGTGTGGCCTCGGCCGTGACCATTGCTGAAGGCCTGGTCCGGATGGGGCTGTCCACCTCCAAGGTCCGCACCTACGCGGCGCCGCGGCCGAAGACTGTCATAGGCTGGCCCTTGTCCGCTGTGGACGCCCAGACCGTGGACGCCCACGCCACGGCCGCCGGGGCGGCACGCTGACGGCACTCCTTTTGAAAGGCACTCCATGACTGACTCCAGCCCGCCCGCAGACTCCCGGGTCGCCGTCGTCACCGGGGCCGGATCGGGCATCGGCCGGGCGGTGGCCAGGCTGATGCTGGCCGATGGCTACCGTGTGGCGCTGGCCGGACGACGGGAAGCCCAGCTTCTCGAAACGGCGGACGGGCACCGGAACGCGCTGGTGGTGCCCTGCGATGTCACAGCGCCCGACGACGTCGAACGGCTTTTTGCGGCCACCCGACGGCGGTGGGGGAGAGTGGATGTGCTCTTCAACAATGCAGGCGTATTCGGGCCTGCGGCCTCCGTTGACGAGATCAGCCTCGCAGACTGGAATGCCACGGTTGCCGTGAACCTCACGGGTTCCATGCTGTGTGCAGCCGCAGCTGTCCGGGCTATGAAAACGCAGCAGCCGCCGGGCGGGCGGATCATCAACAACGGCTCCATTTCGGCGCATTCACCCCGGCCGCGAACCGTCGCCTACGCCGTGACCAAACACGCCATGACAGGTCTGACCAAGAGCATCGAGCTCGACGGCCGCGGATTTGGCATCACCTGCGGACAGATCGACATCGGCAACACCGCCACCGAGATCATGGACACCATCGGGGTGGGCTCAGGCGCGCTCCAGGCCGACGGCAGCCGCCGGGTTGAGCCCATGTTCCCCGTGGAGGATGCCGCGCGCGCCGTGCTGCTCATGGCCAGCATGCCGGCGTCGGCCAGCGTGGGTTCCGTGGTCATCACGGCCGCCGGCATGCCTTTCATAGGCCGCGGCTAACCGCACCCGTTTTCTCATCTCCGCTACGTTTTCGGACATCCGCCACCGGGCTCCCGGGCGCGGATGTCCGAACACGGAGCGCCTTTTTCGGCGCACTCCCGCGCATCAAAAGATTTCGCGATGTGGAAATTCATTTTCCTCTTGCGGAATTGTGTGACCGGGGTTACGTTGGAAACAGACCCCGATCTCCGGGGCTGTTCCCGATTGATAGGTACAGATCAATGAAGATCCCAGATTCCGCGGCGCTGAAGGCGAGTTCGGC
>JBKKDH010000259.1:0-4084 GCA_046708445.1 Arthrobacter sp. | reverse complement strand
CGTGAAGCATGACATGCCCCAACTCGTGTGCAAGGACCGCAACCCGCTCTTCGATGTTCATCCACGTGCCCACTTCTATGCGTCGCTGTGCGAAATCCGTAAAGCCGCTTGCGAGCCCGTGCTGAGCACCAGATTCCTCCAGCCCGAAACCATGCTTTCGGGCAACAAGGGTCAACGCGTCCCACAGCTTCTGGCTAGTAGCCTCCGAGTGGGTTTCTCCTCGGGGCACCAGCAGTGGGCGGCCCCTCGTTTGTGAAACATCGAAGACCGCTTGGCCGCGCCATCCGGTCACCACGGGTCTCTTCTCGTCACGGAGCGCTTCCGTAGGCACGGCCTGACCGATCGGAAAGCGCTGCCGGCTACCGTCGGGCATCGTGATTTCCTGTACCCGGGCCGTTCGAGGCGCGATGACCCACAAGGCGTGTTCGCCCTTCAGTACCGCGCGGCCGTGACGCTCCCATTCCCTGTACCCGGCCACCAGAGTCGGCTCCTGGGTTCCACGCTGAGCCATCTGCATCATGAGCAAAGCGACGTTGCCGCCCGAGTATCGCCATAGGGTGGCAGACGCATCAAGCAGGACCTGCCACTGATCCGGGGATTCAACTGCCCTCTCGAGCATCGCATGAAGTCCTTGCGTCAACACGGCAATGCGCTCTTCAGGAGTCATCCCCGTCTTGCTGAGCTCGCCCAGGTGGAGCCCTGAACCAACGGGCAGTGAATCACCCACGAACTCAGA
Source organism: Arthrobacter sp. (assembly GCA_046708445.1). Taxonomy (GTDB): domain Bacteria; phylum Actinomycetota; class Actinomycetes; order Actinomycetales; family Micrococcaceae; genus Arthrobacter. The sequence goes on along the minus strand of JBKKDH010000259.1, from coordinate 3,348 downwards.
CGTCGGTGCCACGACAGCAACCCTCCACACTTCTTGGATCCGCTAGGAACAGTTACCTATTCATGTCGAAGCCGCGCGGAACCGCATGACGTCAGAAATCCGCCTCGAGTTGGTGGTGGCTCCGCTGCCACTCAACGAACTCCGACTCCTCAGTCGTCAGCAGGCGAAGCGTGGGTTCTTTATGTGCCTGAAGACCGACGCACCCGGCTGCCCGGCAGTGCGTCCTCAAACGCTCGACGGCGTGAGGCAGCCGCTCGTGGAAGGCAAGCGGCCCAAAGCCCGAGTCGTCCGGGGTGTAGGAGGCGAGTTCTGCCCTCTGGAGGGCATAGAGCTCAGCCACGATCTCAGAGTGCCGCCACCAGCACTCGGGGACGACCGACGTCGTGAGCTTATAAGTGGCGACCAACCACCTGACCCATGCAGCCAACGCTTGCCAGGCGCCCTCCGCCTGCTGGGGCTCCATATCCCGCCATCTATAGGTAGTACCGGCGACGCCTCCCGGCGGCCGAAATGCCGAACGGAAGAGCTGTGCGGTCAGGTCCTCATCGTCCGCTCCGATGGACGGGATTTCGAAGCGGTCCCCATCCTCATAAGTGCTCATCGTCGGTCTCCTCGATTCGGTGCTGACGCAGTCTGTGGCCTTCAGCCAGCACCCGTTCAAGTTCCGCTTTGGAACGCCCCAGCTCAGCCGCATCCTTACGCTTATGCCATTCGCGGAGGTCCAGGAGGATCGGCCTGGTACGCCTTCCAAGCATCAGGGCGGTCCCGGTTGGCAGGCGACGGATCTCATCCAGACGGATGACGGGGCTTTCCCGGATCTGTTCACCGTCCTGCCGTCCCTGGTTGGACCAGGACCGGGTATTCAGAATCAGGCTGCGCTCCCCTAACAGACCGGCAAGGGAGCGCAGGTCCCGTTCGTCCGATCCGCCGCCAAAAATCACCTTGATGATGGCTGAGTCCCAGATAGTGGCGGCCTCGTCGATCGACCAGCCTGTGCGGGCTTGGGACAGTGACTGGAGAACCACCAGTGTGGAGATGCCGATACCGCCGCCGTCTGACAGAGCTACCGGAAGTCCTGGCCAGGGTGCCAAGTTAGCAATCTCGTCGAGGATGAGCGACAAAGGCGGATCCAGTCGACCTCCAGGCGACACGAAGGCCATTTCCCGGGCAGCATTGTCGATGTCATCGATCAGCGCCGAAAGGTATGGGCCGGCCGCAGCGGCTCCTGCCCGGGTGCCAATCAAGTAGAGAGTGCCGCGCTCGCGGATGAACGCCTTGGGATCGAACTCCTCGGTGGCGTCCTGCGGATCGAGAGCGGCCAGGACCTTGGGCGATGACAGCGGCGCTACCGCTGCCGATACGCCGATCCACGAGTTGGACGTGTTCCTGGGATCGTCCTCAATGATTCCCATGAGGTCTGCTTGCCACCCCAACGCGGCCCTTGGATTGCCAAGCACCTCCAGGGCCTCCCTGGCCAGCACGGGACTTGAGGACCAGCGTCGGAAGGCGCGCACACCATCACCGGAAAGTGCTGCGGCGTGCAAGAGACATTGAAGGACGATCAGCGAGCGCTTCTGCCATGCTGCGTTCTCTCCCTTCATCTCCGTGTCGGCCGTGATGACCAGGGCACGGCGCGTGGCTATATCCGGATCGACACATCCCCGCACGGGCGACCAGCGCAGCGTGGACGGCAGCCCCGACATTCCCTGCGGATCGAACACCGTCACTGGTCTACCTCCGACAGCGCGCGCTTGCATAGTGACCACCAAGTTGTCGGCACGAGTAGACGTGGTAACCACCGCGCCCGGCGCGTCGAGAATGGCGTTGATGATCACGTACAGGCCCTTGCCTGACCGGGGTGCGCCTTGGATAACCATGGATTCTTCCGTGGAGACGTGAATCGTGACTCCGCGGGAAGTTCCCAGAGTCCACGAGACGTCTTGGATGCTGGGTTTGGCCAGCCCAGGTCTGGTGAACTTCCCCCGTTTCCTGACGGCCCGGGCACCGAAGTCGTGAAGAATCTCTGCGCGGCGGGCGATGCCGTCACGGTTCAGGATGTCCTGGCGCAGCCACGCGCCAGACTGTTTCCATCGTCGCCAAACCACAATGGTGCCAACCGCGAGCGCACCTAGGATGACCAGAACCGGAGCTGCCAAAAGCCAGACGTCCGCGGCCGTGACACCGCAGCCGGGCACGGGGCGGACAATCCAGTCGATTCGACCAGCAAGAAGTCCGACGGCGGCCGCCGGGCTGAAGCGGGACGGCGGCTTGGTGCCGCAGCGCCAGCCGACCACAGAGCTCGCCAATGCTTGGACCAGATAACAAAGGCAAACATAGACGGCGATAGTCACGAGCCCTGCTGACACCAGCGGGCTGTTGTTGCCCCCGCGCGCGTTCATGCTCGGCCCCTCAAATCATCCGGTCGTCGGTGCCGAAGACCTCCAGCTCATCGGTGGTCACCCGGTTCGCGACGATGAAGGACCGGTTACCCACTTTCCAAAGCCCTACGCCCTTGGGAAGATTCTCCACGTGCTCGCACTCCGCTTCGGTAAGCCCCAGCGCTTCCTTGGTCAGGCGCATGGCATCGTGCTTTTGCCGGTAGATGATCCGCGTGTCAGCCTCCGTCAGCAGACCGAGGGCCTTTTGACGGTGCCCGCTGGAGCTGTCCCCGATCTCATTCAGGTCGGCGACCTTGTGCATGATGAGCAGGTTCGCGATGCCGTACGTGCGCGCGAGCCGCCACTGCTCGCTCATCTTCGCCAGCATGTACGGATCGGCGAGCATCCTCCAACCTTCGTCGTAGACCACAAGCCGTTTGCCGCCGTCGGGATTGGTGATTGCCGCCTCCAACCACGTCGCACCGCAGGCTGCAGCCAGGGATAACGCCTGCTCGGAGGCTCCAATCAACGCAGACGTGTCCATGACCATGATCGGCGCGTCCGCGTCGAACGCCACGGTGGAAGGAGCGTCGAACATACCCTCCAGGTCGCCCGAGACTGTGCGTCGGAGCGAGTGACTCACCGCTGTGCCGCCGTCGCTCCCGACCAAGGCAATCATTTCCTTGGACGGGCTCAGAAGGTGGTCCAGGACCATGGGCAATGTCGGGTTGGAGTTTTGGGCCATGGTCTCCATGAGGGCCATGTCCAGCGCCGTATGTTCAACGGGACGCAGAGGGGTTCCTTGACGCATGAGCGAGACCAGCCCGACCAACAGGTAACGCGGGCGTTGCCGCACGACTGCCTGCCACTGGGCCTCCGTCAGCGCACTCGGCCGAGGTCCGGCGTCGAGCGGGTTGACCCGGGCCGCCCGCCCCGGACCAACCGAGATGACCTTCCCGCCAACAGCCTT
>JBKKDH010000258.1:0-5169 GCA_046708445.1 Arthrobacter sp. | reverse complement strand
ATCACCGGGGAAGTCATCGAGACCGGGCCCGACGTCGAGTTCATCAAGGTCGGGGACATCGTCTCGGTCCCCTTCAACATCTCCTGCGGGCGCTGCCGGAACTGCAAGGAGGGCAAGACCGGGATCTGCCTGAACGTGAACCCGGACCGTCCCGGGTCCGCCTACGGCTATGTCGACATGGGCGGATGGGTCGGCGGGCAGGCGGAGTTCGTCCTGGTCCCGTACGCGGACTGGAACTTGTTGCGGTTCCCTGATCGAGACCAGGCCCTGGAGAAGATCATGGACCTGACCATGCTCTCGGACATCCTCCCGACCGGTTTCCACGGGGCCGTTACGGCAGGTGTCGGCGTCGGGTCCACCGTCTATGTTGCCGGGGCCGGTCCCGTGGGCCTTGCCGCGGCGGCCAGCGCGCAACTGCTGGGGGCCGCGGTGGTCATCGTAGGGGATCTCAATGAGGATCGCCTGGCCCAGGCCCGATCCTTTGGCTGCGAAACCGTCAATGTGGCCAAAGGCGACCCGGCTGACCAGATCGAACAGCTTCTGGGCGTACGGGAAGTCGATGCCGGTATCGACGCGGTCGGTTTCGAGGCCCGCGGACACGGTGCCGGGGCCCAGGAGGCGCCGGCCGCCGTGCTCAATTCGCTGATGGACATCACCGCCGCCGGCGGGTCCCTCGGCATTCCCGGCCTTTATGTCACCGGGGATCCGGGTGCCGCGGATGAGGCGGCCCAGGAGGGCAGCCTGTCCCTGTCCCTGGGCACCGGCTGGGCGAAGTCCCTCTCCTTCGCGACCGGCCAGTGCCCGGTGATGAAGTACAACCGGCAGCTGATGATGGCGATCCTGCATGACAGGATCCAGATCGCCAAGGCGGTCAACGCCACGGCCATTTCGCTCCAGGATGCCCCTCGGGGGTACGCGGAATTCGATGCCGGAGCCGCCACGAAGTATGTCCTGAACCCGAATGGCTACCTCAGCTAGTCCGGGGAAATGTGTTGTTGATCCCTGCGCAACGATCGGAGGCTTCCGGCCTTACCCAAGCAAAACTTGATCCCTGACCCCAAAGAGGTACCCCTTGCACAAGGCCCTGAATGGGAGGAAGCCCCCAACCTTCCCCCCGGGCTCACTCCTCAGGGCCATGTGTTAACCGCAAGCCCATGATCCGCCGAGCAAAGGATTCGCTCATGGCTACTAGCCGTGAATTAAAACCCTCACCCCCCGAGGACTTGCCTGCCGACTACGCTTTGGCAGTAACTCCCCCCAACGAAAAGCCCGAAAGTACTCGAAACACCAAACCAGTCATTGGTATTCTCGCAGAAGAAGACACCAACCCTGCAGTCCTCGATCCGGAGGACGGAGGTGCAGAAGCATTGCCCGATTCCGAAGAGTATGAGCAGATCCTGGAGGAACTGCGCAATGCCAAGACCGAGCAAGCCGTCTCCTTGCGCCGGAACCACTCGCTCACCCTCGACAAAGTAACGTTCGGGATCACCGGCGTCATCGCCATCGCCTTTGTGGTCTGGGGCTTCGTGGGCCGTGACAGCCTCGCCGCTAGCTCCACGACTGCCCTGAACTGGGTCATGGAGTACACCGGCTGGCTCTTTATGGTCCTGGCTTCCCTGTTCGTCGTCTTTGTCCTGTGGCTGGCCCTCGGCAAGTTCGGCAACATCCCGCTGGGGAAGGACGGTGAGAAGCCCGAATTCCGTACGGTCTCCTGGGTCGCGATGATGTTCGCCGCCGGCATGGGCATCGGACTGATGTTCTACGGCGTAGCCGAACCGCTCTACCACTACATCTCTCCGCCACCCGGAACCGTGGACGGCCGCACCCCCGCAGCCATCCAGACGGCCATGGCCACCTCGATCTTCCACTGGACCCTGCACCCCTGGGCAATGTACGCAGTGGTAGGCATCGCCATGGCATACGGTACCTACCGCCTGGGCCGCAGGCAGCTGGTCTCCGCGGCCTTCACCTCACTCTTCGGCATCAGGATGGTGGAAGGCCCCCTCGGGAAGTTCATCAACATCCTGGCCATTTTCGCTACCCTCTTTGGTACGGCTGCTTCCCTGGGCCTCGGCGCCCTCCAGATCGGCAGCGGCATGACTTCCAACGGCTGGTTCGGCGAAATCGGCACTCCAGTGCTTGTGGGGATCGTCGCCGTCCTGACGTTCTGCTTTGTCGCTTCGGCCGTCTCCGGCATCAGCCGCGGCATCCAGTGGCTCTCCAACATCAACATGGTCCTGGCCGTTGTTCTGGCACTCATCGTTTTCATTGCCGGCCCCACCCTGTTCATCCTCAACCTGATCCCGTCCGCCGTCGGAGACTACGCCCGCGACCTGGCCGAGATGTCGTCGCGGACCGAAGCGGTCGGCGATGAGGCCCTTCGGAGCTGGATGCAAGGATGGACCATCTTCTACTGGGCCTGGTGGATCTCCTGGACGCCCTTCGTAGGCATGTTTATTGCCCGCATCAGCCGTGGCCGTACCATCCGCCAGTTCGTGACCGGCGTACTGCTGGTGCCCAGCGTCGTCAGCGTGATCTGGTTCGGTATCTTCGGCGGAGCCGCTTTCCACGTCCAGCAGGAAGCGGATAAGGCAGGCACTCCCGGGCTGGTGACCACGACCGACGGCGTCTCGTCGGTCAACTTCGACGGCGCCCTCTTCGATCTCGTCAAGAACCTTGGCATGCCGGGGTGGCTCACTGCAGGCGTCATCGTACTGGCCATGGTCCTGGTGGCAATCTTCTTTGTCACCGGCGCCGATGCCGCTTCCATCGTGATGGGATCGCTCAGCTCCAACGGCGCCGAGCACCCCCGCCGCGGAGTGGTGATCTTCTGGGGCAGCCTCACCGGCGCCGTAGCGGCGGTCATGCTGCTCGCCGGCGGCGATGAACCCTCGGAAGCCTTGGCCGGCCTGCAACGCATCACCATCGTCGCAGCGCTACCGTTCATCGTCGTTATGCTCCTGCTCTGCTTTGCCCTCGCCAAGGACCTGCGCCGCGATCCCCTGTCCCTACGACGACGGCTGGCGACATCGGTCGTCGAACGGGCCATCCGGACGGGCGTGGAACAGCACGGCGGCGTTCAATTCGACCTTGTCACGAAGCACGACTGCGCCGAATCATGTCCGGATCCGGACTCCCACCAGGGCGGCACCCACACCGGCAGCATCCCCACCGTCCAGACCCGGCAAACAGACCCAGACAGGTAAGAAGGTTCACCGTCAATACAACCCGCCCCGGCGGCACGCGGCTTCCGAGCCCGTGCCACCGGGGCGCACTCACACCCCCACAAGGATGCAAAGGCAATTACATGTACGATCGCCACGATCAAGAACCGATTCTTCGGGTCAGCACGAACGGACAGGAGTCGGTGGATATCCAGCTTGAATCATCGAAACCAGCGACCGTCCGGCTACAGGTGGATGGTCACTGCAACTGCCGGCACCACACCGAAACCCGCCCCGGCTCGTACGTTGACAGCGACCTCGGTACCCGCTGACGACAACGTAATGCTCAATTCACCGCGGGCCGAAGCTGTTTGCCAGAGCTATGGCCTCAGTACGCGACGTGACACCCATCTTCCGGAAGATGTTTCCCACGTGGAACTTGACCGTGTTCTCACTGATGTTGAGTGCGCCTGCGATGGACCTGTTCCGCTGACCGGATGCCAGGTGCTGCAGCACTTCCAACTCGCGGCTGCCCAATTTCCAGGCGCTGACGTCGGCAGGAGCAGCCTGCGGGGCATCCAACGGAAGCGTCACGGAGACATCTGCACCCCAGCCGGGCATGACATCTACCTGCATCTTCCCGTCCAAGGCCTGAACCCGCCGGTCTAGCCTGCCCATACTGGATGCGTCGGCGGCAAGTGTGCCGCCGACGTCGTCGCGGACATTGATCAGCAGATTATCGCCGTCGCAATCCCACAGGGCCCGGACCCTTCGAACTTCCGGCTGGTCCAGCATGGCCAGCAGCAAGCCCCGCACGATGGCTCGGGCTGCATGGGCGACTTCCCCCGGGAGTGCCCGCCCGTTCAGGGGAGGCTCGACGAACTGCACTTCCACCCCGCTGAAACGCGTCAGCGGAAGAAGGTCTTCCCTGAGGCGCTCGAAGGCCTTGGCTACCGGTTCTTCGACCAAGTCCGTGGTCCTGTCACTCAACGTGCGCAGCCGCACAAGGGCTTTGGCCACCAAATCCGTGGCTGCTGCACGTGCTGCGGCGTCGTCCAGTGCCGTTGACCTCAGCGCCCCGGCGACGATCTCAAGCGTCGTCGCGTGCTGGTCCACCAGTTCGGAAGTCACCCGGAGGCGTTCAGCTGATGCCGCCCGGGACTCTAACAAATATGCAGGCGGAGCATCCGCGACCTTTTCGTGAATCCTGCGCGCGGCAAGATGCCAGAGGTATTTGGCGATGTCGAGGTCCACTTCCGCGTTACCGGCCACAGGGCCGGGCTCAACAGGGTCGGTGAGCACCAGCAGGGCCCGGCTGGAGAGGTACTTCATCGCGTAAACGGGACGTTCCTTGGCGGCTATCACGGCCTGCCCCAGCCAAGGTTCCTCCCCGCTGAGGGCAGCACGGAGGCTGTCCAGCTCGTCGATGGACACGCCTGAGATGATGCTCTCCAAACCCGCCTTCTTCTGGGGCCTGCCGGTGCAGTCCTCCGTGAAGATCACGAGGGCGCTGCTGCCGAGATAGGGAGCCAGCGCCTTCCGTAGTTCTTCCGCTATGGAGGTCAGTGGCGCGTTCGCCACCGCCGCGATGGATTGCAGCAACGGCCAGGGCAAAGCCGGGACGCCGCGGCCGCCGTGCGGCGTGAGGGGTTGGGGCCTGTCCACTGGCGGGCTGGTCATGGGGTCCTTTCGGCAGGCGCAGATCACGAGCTACCAGAAAGTATAGCTATGACCATCTTTAGGGGGCGTTACGCCCATACCAAAGCAGCGGCAGGATTAATGACGGATTACATCCCAGATGGATGGACGCCTCCAACAGAGCGAAGGAAATAATTGTGGGTCCAACAGCACTCGGTTCATCGGAACGACTAAGCGCCAGGGCAATACTCCAGAACTTGTCCCTCATTGCCGGCGAGATCAGTGGCACAGCAGCCCAGGTCGATGGAGACCGTTTGGAAGCCATGACGGCATCCATCCGTTCCGCCGACAGGGTTTTCGTCGCCGG
>JBKKDH010000257.1:0-8298 GCA_046708445.1 Arthrobacter sp. | reverse complement strand
CGGTGGCCCAGCGCAGGCATCCGGTTGAACAGGTGCGTGGCCGACCACGGGCCTGCCTCACCGGCACCAGCCCCGGTAGCGTGCGCACCGCCGGCAACGCCGGCCAGGACTTCGCGGGTCAGCGCCGCGGTGGCGGCGGTGTGGCCCAGCGAAGGCACCACGCCAAAGTCCCGGCAGAGCCGCACCAGCTCATCAAAATGGGGGGTTTCCGGAGCCAGCGTCAGCGACCGCACCGTTCCGCGTCCCGCCTCCAGCCAGTGCTGCAGGAGCGCCGGGTCGCCGTCGATAATGGCGGCAGGGTCCTGCGCGCCGCACATGCTTTTGGTGATGAACGGCCCTTCCAGGTGCAGGCCGGCCAGGGTGCCATCCCGCACCAGGTCCCGCAGCACCCCAATCTGCTCCAGCAGCACGCTGGACGGCGCCGACACAAGCGAGGCAAGGACCGACGTCGTGCCTTCCGCCGCGTGGTGGGCCGCGGCCAGCCTGGCCCCCTCAGCGTCCGCGGAGAAGGTGTGCCCCACGGCACCGTGGCAGTGCACGTCCACGAGTCCGGGCAGGATGAGCGGCACCTGCCGGATGTCGGCGTCGAAAGTTTCCGGCAGGTCCGACGTCGGGCCGCACCACTGGATGGTCCCGCCGGCCATCACTACGGTGCCGTCGTCGATCACTGGCTCGCCGGGGAGGCCGGTGGCGAGGCGGCCCCGCAGCCCCACCCCGCCGCCGGCCCCTGCCGGCGAAAAATCAGCTTGCATCGGCTTTGGCCATGGAGCCGTTCTCGTCGGTTTCATCCTCGCGGCCCATGGTGCGCAGGTTCCAGCGGCGGATCACGAAGCGGAACACCACGTAGTAGATGGCGGCGTAGACCAGCCCGATGGGGATCAGCCAGAGCGGATTCTGCGCGATGCCGAAGTTGAGGACGTAGTCGATGGCCCCGGCGGAGAACCCGAACCCGTGGTGGATGCCCAGGAAGTTGACCAGCATCATGGACGTTCCGGTCAGGAAGGCGTGCACGATGTACAGCGGCCAGGCCACGAACATAAACGAGAACTCGAGCGGTTCGGTGATACCGGTGAGGAAGGCGGTGAGGCCGGTGGAGAGCATCACGCCGCCCACGATCTTCCGCTGCGACGGCTTGGCTTCCTGCCAGATGGCCAGGGCGGCGGCGGGCAGGGCGAACATCATGATGGGGAAGAATCCAGTCATAAAGACACCGGCGGTGGGGTCGCCGGCGAAGAACCGGTTCAGGTCACCGTGGGCGCCGTTGTAATCGCCGAGGATGAACCACACGACGGAGTTCAGGATGTGGTGCAGGCCCAGCGGGATCAGCAGCCGGTTGAGGGTGCCGTAGACGCCGCTGCCCACCACCGTGTTGTCGGCCACGGTGTTGCCTACTGCTGTGAGGCCGGTGTTGAAGTACGGGTAGATCAGCGCCATGACCACGCCGATGACGATCGCGGCGAAGGACGTCAGGATGGGCACCAGCCGGCGGCCGGCGAAGAAGCCCAGCCAGTCCGGCAGCGTGGTGCGGTGGAAGCGCTGCCAGAGCAACGCCGTCGTCAGGCCCATCACGATGCCGGCGAGCACGCCGTAGTTGATGACGGGATCTTTCCCGCCTTCCGGAGCGGCGCCCAGAACCAGCGGCGCCATCACCTTGAAGACGTTGGTCAGGACCAGGTACCCGACGACGGCGGCGAGGGCTGTGGATCCGTCGCCTTTCTTGGCGAATCCGAAGGAGATGCCGACGGCGAAGAGCAGCGGGAGGTTCTCGAACAGGGCACCGCCGGCGGCGCCGATGACCTGGGCGACGGTGGTCAGGGAGTCGAACCTGCCCAGCAGGTCGTCCTGGCCCAGGCGGAGCAGGAGCGCGGCCGCGGGGAGGGCAGCGATGGGCAGCATCAGGCTCCGGCCGAAGCGCTGCATGTTCTGCAGGGCCTTGCCGCTGCCCTTGGCCTTGCCCGGCGCCGCGGCGCCCGCTGTGGGATTTTCCGTGGTCATGATGTTCCTCGTCTCGAAGGAGGTGGTGCTTGTGCGGGGATGCTTGTTTCAGTAGAGTCTAGCTAACTGGTTATAACCAGTGACAACCATCACTGTGAAGGGCGCCGGCCTCAGTTGTCAACCTCAAGCTCCAAATTGGCTTCTGGAACCGCCGCCTTTCACCGCTTACCAACACCGGGAGTGGACATGTCCAAAGCAGAAATCATCCTCGCCGCCCTTGGCGGCGCAGAGAACGTCGAAGAGATCGAAGGGTGCATCACCCGCCTGCGCACCGAAGTGGTGGACGCGGGCCGCGTGGACGAGGCTGCCCTCAAGGCCGCCGGCGCCCACGGTGTCATGATGTCCGGCACGGTGGTCCAGGTGGTTGTGGGCCCCGAAGCCGAGAGCCTCGCCGAAGACATCCAGGACCTGATGTGAGCACGGCTGAAGTGGGCACCCCTGAAGTGGCTACGGAAGCACCCGCCATCGGCGTCGCTTCCCCCTTGCCAGGGCGGCTCATCCCGCTCAGTGAAGTGCCGGACCCCGTGTTCGCCAAGGGTCTCGTGGGCGGCGGCGCCGCCGTGATCCCCGACGACGACGCCGGCGTGGTCACCGCCGTCGCACCGCTGGACGGCAAGGTGGTCAAGGTGATGCCGCACGCCTACATCGTCCAGCACGCGTCCGGCCCCGCCGTGCTGGTGCACGTCGGCATCGACACCGTGGGACTGAAGGGCGAGGGCTTTACGGTGATCGCACAGAAGGGCGACCAGGTCCGGGCCGGCGATCCCATGATCACCGTGGACGTCACCCTGGTCCGGTCCAAGGACCTCAGCATGTGCAGTCCCGTGGTGATCCTGGACAGCGCGGCTGACGCCATCGAAGCCCCGGCATCCGGCGGCCGGGTGGAGGCGGGCGCACACCTGTTCGACCTTCCCGGAAAATAGAAGCCATGGATACAGCAGGGGAACTGAAGCACGTTTGGGTCAGAAGGCAACTCCAGGACCTGGTGTCCAGCACTCTGCGGCCCGGCGATGCCCTGCTGGGTGAGCGCCAACTGGAGGAGCAGTTCGGGGTCTCGCGGATCACGGTCCGCCGGGCCATCTCGGACCTTGTCCAGGACGGCGCGCTGGTCCGGATCAAGGGGAAAGGCACCTTCGTCTCGCACGGACTGGTGCGTTCCACCCTGCACCTGGCCTCCTTCAACGAGGACATGCGGGCAGCCGGCTTTGAGCCCAGCACCCGGGTCATCAAGGTGTCCACGGCGGTGCCCCCGGCGGCGGCCGCCGAGCATCTGGGGATGGCTCCGGAACAGCCTGCCTACCAGGTCCGGCGGCTTCGCCTGGCCAACGGAGCGCCTGTCAGCGTGGACGAATCCTGGCTGCCGCCGCACCTGCTCCCGGACCTGCTCTCCACAGACCTGACCGGCTCCCTGTACCGGGCTTTGGCCGCCGCCGGGCACCCGGTCCAGCAGGCAGAACAGACTGTGGAGGCCGCCGCCGCGTCGGAAGAAACGGCTGACCTGCTGGATATCGGGCCGGGGTCCCCCGTCCTGCTGTTCAAGCGCCGGTCCTTTACGGGAACCGACGAGCCAGGCACACCTATTGAGTACTCCATCTCGACATACCGCTCGGACCGTTACCAGGTGTCCATGCGCCTGGCACTGGGCTGAGAGGGCGGATCCGCCGGGTTCAGGGACGGCGGCAGTTGCCGCTGGTAGGTTGGCTCCATGCGTGAAACCGTCGATAGGGAAGAAGCCGCCAGAGAGCATGTTTTGGGCGTTTTGGGGGCCGATGACGGCATCCAGCGTGCGGATCCGGACTGGCCGGAGTTTGTTCGGCGGCTGGACGTCCACTTCCCTGATCTGTGCGGGCTGTTCCGTTCGCTCTACGGGACACGGCCCGACTGGCAGGACCAGCTGGGCGCCCTCGTCCTGCAGTGTGCCCGCTCGTGGCAGGAACGCCCGGCGGGGCTCAAGGCACTGGACGCCGAGCGCGAGGGCAACAGCGGTTGGTTCCAGTCCAACCGGATGCTCGGCGGGGTCTGCTACGTGGACAGGTACGCCGCCAGCCTCGACGGCGTCCGCGACCGGATCCCGTACTTCAAGGAGTTGGGCCTGACCTACCTGCATCTGATGCCGCTGTTCCTTGCACCGGAACCGTTCTCCGACGGCGGGTATGCCGTTTCCAGCTACCGGGAGGTCAACCCCAGGCTGGGCACCATGGAGCAGTTGCGGGCACTGGCGTCGGAGCTCCGCGAGAACGGCATCTCCCTGGTGGTGGACTTCATCTTCAACCACACGTCCAACGAGCACCACTGGGCCCGGCGCGCCGCCGAAGGCGACCCCGAATACAGCGACTACTTCTGGATCTATCCGGACCGGACCATGCCGGACGCCTTCGAGCAGACCGTCCGGGAAATCTTCCCGGACGACCACCCCGGCTCCTTTGTCCCGCTGCCGGACGGACGGTGGGTCTGGGCCACCTTCCACACCTACCAATGGGACCTGAACTACGCCAATCCCGCCGTGTTCCGCGCCATGGCCGGGGAAATGCTGTTCCTGGCGAACCAGGGCGTGGACATCCTCCGCATGGACGCCGTCGCCTTCATCTGGAAACAGCTCGGCACACCGTGCGAGAACCTGCCCGAGGCACACCTGCTGCTGCGCGCCTTCAACGCTGTGTGCCGGCTAGCGGCGCCGTCGCTGCTCTTCAAGTCCGAGGCGATCGTGCACCCGGACGAGGTGGCGCTCTACATCGATCCGGCTGAGTGCCAGCTTTCCTACAACCCGCTGCAGATGGCGCTGATCTGGGAGTCGCTGGCAACCCGCGACGTCTCGCTGCTGTCGCAGGCGCTCGAGCGGCGCCACAACATTCCTGCCGGCACGTCCTGGGTGAATTATGTCCGCAGCCATGACGACATTGGCTGGACGTTCGCCGACGAGGACGCCGCAGAGCTGGGGATCAACGGCTTTGACCACCGCCGGTTCCTCAACGCCTTCTACGTCAACCGGCACCCCGGCAGCTTCGCCCAGGGCGTGCCGTTCCAGGACAACCCCCGTACCGGTGACTGCCGTATCTCCGGGACCACTGCCTCCCTCTGCGGGCTGGAAGACGATCCGGACCAGGCGGTGGGACGGATCCTTCTGGCCCACTCGGTCGCATTCAGCTCCGGGGGCATCCCGCTCCTTTACCTCGGGGACGAGGTGGGGCAGCTGAATGACTACCAGTACGCCATGGAGGACGGCCACGAGTCGGACAGCCGCTGGGTGCACCGGCCGCACTATCCGGCGGAGCGGTACGCCCGACGCCACGACCCCGCAACGCCTGAGGGGGCCATCTTCGCCGGGCTCCGGAGGATGATTTCCGTACGCACCGGGACCCCCGAGCTGGCGGGGAGCCGGCTCATCGACTTCCACACCAACGTCCCCGGCGTCCTGGGCTACCAACGCCCGGGCGACGCCGGCACAGTCCTGGTCCTCGCAAACTTCAGCGACGGACCCCAGCAGCTGCCGGCGGCGACGTTCTCCGGTTACTCGGCTGCCGCCGTCGAACTTCTCACGGACACCACACTCAGCCTGGCGGACGGCGTCACGCTGGCCCCGCACCAGTACCTCTGGCTCCGCGTCTCCACCAAGTAGGTAGCGCGAACTGTCGCTTTGAGCCCCAAAAACGGCAGTTGGCGCAACCCAGTTGGGCGGGTGGGCGCGGTGCATGACACCATACGGATCATGGCCCAGAAGATTGCGTACCAGGGTGAGCCCGGCGCCAACTCCAATATCGCGTGCAAGCAGTTGTTTCCCGAGCTGGAAAGCGTCCCGTGCGCCAGCTTCGAGGATGTCTTCGAAGAGGTGTCCAGCGGCGCCGCGGACCTGGCCATGATCCCGATCGAGAACTCAATCGCCGGCCGCGTGGCTGACATCCACACGCTGCTGCCGCATTCCGGGCTGCAAATCGTGGGCGAGTACTTCCTGCCCATCCACTTCGACCTGATGGGGATCCCCGGCAGCACCATCGAGGCGGCCACCGAGGTCCACAGCCACATCCATGCCCTGGGCCAGTGCCGCCGCCTCATCCGCGACGCCGGTCTTCGCCCGGTCATCGCCGGCGACACCGCCGGATCCGCCCGGGAAGTCCGGGAATGGAACGACCCCAGGAAGCTGTCCCTGGCTCCCCCGCTCGCGGCCGAGCTGTATGGGCTGGAGGTGCTCGCCTCCCGGGTGGAGGATGACCCGTCCAACACCACCCGGTTTGTGATCCTGGCCCGCGAAAAGGAATTGCCGGCCCGGGATGAGTTGCCCGGACCGGCAATGACCAGCTTCGTTTTCCGCGTACGGAACGTCCCGTCAGCCCTCTACAAGGCGCTGGGCGGCTTCGCCACGAACGCCGTAAACATGACCCGGCTCGAGAGTTACATGGTGGGCAACGAGTTCTCCGCCACGATGTTCATGGCCGACGTGGAGGGCCACCCCGAGGACCTGCCGCTGAGCCTGGCCCTCGAGGAACTGGACTTCTTCACCACCGAGGTGCGGATCCTCGGTGTCTACGCCGCCGCCGAGTACCGGGCGGTTCAGGCCGCGGCCGCCTGACGCCGCTTCAGCAGCGGCGCGAAGAACTCGGCGAGTTCCGCCGTTGCCGTCAGCGGCAGCACGTTGGCCACGTACTGGTCCGGCCGCACCACCACCACCACGCCGCCGCGGTCCAGGCCGCGAAGTTCGAAGATGTCGGCGTTGGGGTCGGTGCCGAAGACCTTCTCGAGGTAGGTGAGCCGGAACGGACCTACCTGCGGCTTGAACACCACGGGGACGGCATTGATGTCGACGCTCGTGTGGTCCTGCTGGTAGATCACCTTCACGTCGAACCACGCATCGCGGTCAGCTCCCGACGGCGTTGCGGCCAGCGGCGAGTCGGGCGCGTTCGCGATCCACTCGGCAAAGTCCGTGGTCGGTGAGGTTGCGCCGCGCTGTTCCGTTCCGGGCTGTACCGTTTCCGGCGCTGCCGAGTCGGCGAAGACGTAGATGCGCCACCGCCCGTCCGCCGTGGCGTGGTGTCCCAGGTGCATCGGGTTGGTGTCGCAGACCCGCACCACCGGCGCGGACTTGAAACGCTTGCCGATGGTGAAGCCAGTAGCGAGGTCCTGGTGCTTCGGCTCGGCGACCAGCATGGAGGGGGCGTACTGGGTCATGAAGCCCGCGGGAAACTCGGCCGTACTGACGTAGAAGTTCTCCAACTCCGCGGGGTCTTCGAACTCTTCAGGCTTCTTCGCCATCAGCGTGGACCACTCTTTGTCGAAGTCGATGAGGTTCTTCGCCACCACCTGGCGCTCCGCGGAGTAGGTGGCCAGCAGGCTTTCCGGGCTGCGGCCTTCGAGGACGTGTCCGAGTTTCCAACCGAGGTTGAAGCCGTCCTGCATGGAGACGTTCATGCCCTGGCCGGCCTTGGGGCTGTGGGTGTGGCACGCGTCGCCGGTGATGAACACCCGCGGCGTGCGGGTGCCCCGCTGCTCCGGAAGGACGTCGTCGAACCGGTCAGTGAGGCGGTGGCCCACCTCGTACACGCTGTGCCAGGCGACGTTGCGGACGTCGAGCGTGTAGGGGTGGAGGATGTCGTTCGCCTTGGCGATGATCTGTTCGATGGTGGTGCTGCGAACGGCGCCCTTGTTATTCGGGTCCACCTCGCCGAGGTCGACGTACATGCGGAAGAGGTGGCCTCCTTCCCGCGGGATCAGCAGGATGCTGCCGCCCTGGCCGGACTGGATGGCACACTTCAGCCGGATGTCGGGGAAGTCCGTGGCGGCGAGGACGTCCATGACGCCCCAGGCGTGGTTCGCCTGATCGCCGGCGAGCGTGCAGCCGATGGACTCCCGCACCTTGCTCCGCGCGCCGTCCGCGCCGACGACGTACTTGGCCCGGACAACACGCTCCCGGCCCTCGTCGGGGCCGGCGGTGTGCACGAGGGCTACGGCAACGGGGTACTCCCCCTCGCCGGTGACATCGAGGCTCCGGAACTCATAGCCGTAATCTGGCGCCATGCGGCTCGGCGAGTTGGCCATGAACTCGGCGAAGTAATCCAGGACCCTGGCCTGGTTGACGATCAGGTGTGGGAATTCGCTGATGCCCGCCGGGTCGTCGACGGCGCGGGCGGCGCGGACGATGCGGGAGTGATCCGCGGGGTCAGGCTTCCAGAAGGCCATCTCGGTGATGCGGTACGCCTCGGCGGTTATCCGCTCGGCAAAGCCGAAGGCCTGGAACGTCTCGACACTCCGGGCCTGGATGCCGTCCGCCTGGCCGATGGCAAGCCTGCCGGCCCGGCGCTCGACGATCCGCGT
>JBKKDH010000256.1:0-2763 GCA_046708445.1 Arthrobacter sp. | reverse complement strand
ACCTGGCTTAAAGCGAAGCGCGAACCGGCAGCTAATACCCTCAAAATGCTGATTTGAGGGTATTAGCTGCCAGTTCGCGCCGGAGGGATTTAGGGGGTGTTGAGGTCGCGGATGGTCCGGAGCGCTGCGGCTGTCAGGACCTGGATGCCAAAGCCGAGGGCCCGCTCGTCCAGAATGTAGTCGCCGCGATGAAGGTCGTACTCTTCGCCGCCGGGAGTCTTGGTGCCAAGACGCATCATGGCGCCGGGCAGTTCCGCCAGGAACCAGGCGAAGTCCTCCCCTCCCATGGACTGTGGGGTCAGCACCACGGCGCCTTCGCCGATTTCAGCGCGCGCGGCTGCCTCGATGAGGGCGGTTTCGTGCTCGGAGTTGACTACCGGCGGGACTCCCCTGGTGTGCTCCAGGCGCACATCCACGCCATAAGGCGCGGCCACTTGGTGGACCACCTCGTCCAGGAGCTCGCCTGCACTGTGCCAGGCGTCCCGGTCCAGGCAGCGCATGGTTCCGGCCATGTATCCGCTGCCCGGAATCGCATTGGGAGCCGACCCCGCGGAGATCTGCCCCCAGACCACGGAGACGCCGCTGCGGACATCCACGCGGCGGGACAACACCGCGGGCACATTCACTGCAATCTGGGACAGGGCAAACACGAGGTCTTCGGTCAGGTGCGGGCGGGAGGTGTGGCCACCCCGGCCGGACAGCTCGATCCGGATGGTGTCCGACGCCGAGGTGATGGCACCGATGCGCGTTCCGATCTTGCCGACGTCGATACGCGGGTCACAGTGCAGGGCAAGTATCCGGGGGACGCCGTCCAGGACGCCCTGCTCGATGCACGAGTGCGCACCGCCGGGCATCGTCTCCTCGGCGGGCTGGAAGATGATGCGGACGGTGCCGCCCAGGGGCGCTTCCTGGTGCATGCGGTCAAGCACCAGGGCGATGCCCAACATGGTGGTGGTGTGGACATCGTGGCCGCAGGCATGGGTCACGCCGTGGTTCTTGGACGCGAACGGAAGGCCGGTCTCTTCGATGATGGGAAGGGCATCGATATCGCCGCGCAGGGCAGTGGCAATGGGGCCCTCACCGACGTCCACCGTCAGCCCGGTTCCGTCCAGCCGCTTGGGCTGCAGGCCCGCGGCCTCAAGCCGCTCCACAAGCCGGTCGGTGGTGCGGAATTCCTTGAACGACAATTCGGGGTGCGCGTGAAGGTCCCGGCGGAAATCGATCAGTTCCGGAAGGAGCGGCTCCAGCCATGGCCCCACCAACGCGGTGGGCTCAGCTTCAGTAGTGTAATTGCGCACAGATTTACTCTAGCGAGCGTCCACGGATTAGCGGCATCACAGGCGGCGCGTTACGGATTACTCGTCCCGACGCGACTCGGACCATCGGACTATAGGACGTCGGTGTCGCCGCTGGCCTTCAGCGCGTCAACGGCACCCTTGACCCGCTGGGCGTGCTGCTTGGTCGTCACCAGGAGGGCGTCCCCGGTGTCCACGATGACAACGTCCTTGATGCCGATGAGGGCAATGACGCGCTTCGTGTCCGACACCACCACGCCGCTGGCGTTCTCGGTGAAGACGCGGGCGCCGTCGCCGATGACAGTGACATCGTCCACTTCGCGGGCGCTGTTGAGGCGTCCCACCGAAGCAAAGTCGCCGACGTCGTCCCAGCCGAAGGTGCCAGGAACCACGGCGACGTCGCCGGCCGCGGCGGCAGGTTCGGCCACAGCGTAGTCGATGGCGATCTTGGGCAGCGTGGGCCACACGCGTGCCGTGACGGCGTCACGTTCGGGGGTGTCCCAGGCCTGGGCGATCTCCTGCAGGCCCTTGAAGAGTTCCGGTTGGTTGGCCTCGAGGTGCTTGAGCATCAGGGCCACGGGAGCCACGAACATGCCGGCATTCCAGACGTACTCGCCGCTGTCGACATACTGCTGGGCAACGTCCTCATCCGGCTTCTCCACGAACTCCACCACTGCCTGGGCGCTGGGCGCTCCTTCGATGTGGAGTTCCTGCCCTGCACGGATGTAGCCGAAGCCGGTGGACGGGTGCGTCGGCTTGATGCCGATGGTCACGATCTTGCCAGCCGCGGCCGTGTGGATGGCCTCACGGACGGCTTCCTGGAAGAGGTGGTCCGGGCTGATCACCTGGTCGGCGGCGAAGGAACCCATGATGGTGTCCGGATCCCGCTCGTGCAGGATGGCGGCGGCAAGGCCGATGGCGGCGCCGGAATCCTTCGGCTCGCTTTCCAGCACCAGGTCGGAGTCCTGGACCTCAGGCAACTGGCGGCACACGGCGGCGCGGTGCGCCGTGCCCGTGACCACGAGGACGCGCCGGCCCGCCAAGGGCTCGAGCCGGTCGTACGTGGCACGCAACAACGTGCTGCCCGACCCCGTGAGGTCGTGAAGGAACTTGGGAGCTGCTGCGCGTGACAGGGGCCAGAGGCGGGTCCCCACTCCGCCTGCCGGAATCACCGCAATAAAGCGGTTAAGGGGTGAAGCCGGGCTTGTCATTTTGTCTGTACTCATCACCGCTTACTTTAGCGGACCCGCCGCAAAGGTCCCCTCAAAGGGCACCCGGCACGCCCCGAACCGCCCGATCATGTGTCGTTCGTCTCAAAACCGGCGCAAAACCGCGGCAGCTGGAGTCACCAAGGAGTTCCTAAATTGAATAAGCTGTGAGCGAAGCCTAGATTTAGGCCTGAGCTACGAGTGCTCTCGCAGCAGGCGTTCCCCCCGCGTGGATCCCATGCCAGCGCCGCTGTGTTGCA
>JBKKDH010000255.1:0-10228 GCA_046708445.1 Arthrobacter sp. | reverse complement strand
GCGCCGGCGCCGAGGACCTGCAGGTACTCCACGGACCGGGAGAGATCCTCGACCTGGCTGGCGTAATCGGCGGCTTCAGCGTAGCCCGCCATGGCCAGAAAGTCCGGCCCCGCCACGACGGCTGCCTTCACAACGGCGATAGCCTCCGCCAGCCCGGAAGCATCCGCGAGCCCGGCAGCATCCGGCAGCCCGGGCCCCGGGAACCCTGCGGACGCCGACGGCCCAGCGGCGTCTGGGAGTTCGGCCGGTTCAGTCAACGGAGTGTAGCGGGGGTGCAACCGAAGTGTCCTGGCGCCGTCGGGTCTTTTGCTGGAAGCGCCCCCAATAGGCGACTCAGCCCGCGTGAGCAGGGCGGATTGCCGTGTTCCGCGCGCTGAACCCTGAAAGCTTCCATGGGAATACTCTCTCAAGGGGGTCTGACATTACTGGTCGATGACCCCGGTAGCGGGCGTGGCAGCTAGACAAGCCAGGCGACAACAAGCAGCGCGCCGATGCTCAGAACGGTGGTGCACAGGATGACATCCCGGGCCACGCCCATGCCCCGGCCATAGGGGGAGGCAAAGAGGAACACATTCTGGGCAGTGGGCAGCGCAGCCATAATCACGCTAGCGAGAAGGTGCTGCCCTTCGAGCCCGAAGACGAAGCGGCCCAGCACCCACACAACGAGCGGCATCCCGGCTATTTTGAGGAACGTGGCCACGAGGGTTTCCACGCGGCCGTCGCCCTTTTGCAGCGGTGCACGGCCCGCAAGGGAGAGGCCGAAGGCCAGCAGCACCATCGGCACCGCACCTCCGGCCAGCATGTCGATGGGCTTCTGTAGCAGGTCCGGCGCGGTCCAGCCCGTGAGGGCGACGACGACACCCAGTCCGGAGGCGATGATCATAGGACTGGCGAACGGCTGGAGCAGCACCTTCTTCCACGAGACTTTGGAGCCCGAGGCCAGCCCCAGGACGGTGAGGTAGAACGGCGCCAGCACCAGGAGCTGGACCAGGAGCACGGGCGCGACGTGCTGCGCAGTCCCCACCGCGTAGAGGGACACCGGAATGCCGATATTGTTGGCGTTCGCATAGCTGCTTGCCATGGCCCCGACGGCGGTTTCAGCCACCGGACGCCGGAAGAACAGGAAACTCGCCAGCCAATAGAGAACCCCCACTATCGCTGCCGAGAGCAGCGCCAGCGGGGCATCGGTTCCCAGGGCGGCACGGATGTCGCTTCCGGCCACGACGGTAAACAACAGCGCCGGGTTGGTGATGTAGAAGGCCGTTCGGGTCAGCGCGCCCTGCACTTCAGATCCGAGTATTCGCAGCCGGGCGGCGAAATAGCCCACGGCAATGACAGCGGAGACGATCAGTATTCCGGAGACAACGCCGCCCAAAGTGCGCCCTTCTATTTAACTGTTGGGATTCCGCACGGCCGTCTTCCTGTTGCGGGAGGAGGGCCGGCCGTGCGGAAGCTGGGTGTCGAAACGTCCTACCGGACCAGGCACGGCCGCTTCGGGTCGAAGGACCAGCCGTCGATGTAGTACTGCATGCCGATGCTGTCGTCGCGGGCGTCGAGGCCGTGCTGGAGGTACAGCTCGTGCGCCTTGTCCAGGGCGTCGCGGTCCAGTTCGATGCCCAGCCCCGGTGCGTCCGGAACCTCGATGGCGCCGTCCTTGATCTGCAGCGGGTTCTTGGTGAAGCCCTGTCCATCCTGCCAGATCCAGTGTGTGTCCAGGGCGGTGATCTCACCCGGCGCTGCAGCGCCCGTGTGCGTGAACATGGCCAGCGAGATGTCGAAGTGGTTGTTCGAGTGCGAGCCCCAGGTCAGGCCGAACTCGTGGCACATCTGCGCCACCCGGACGGAACCGGACATGGTCCAGAAGTGCGGATCCGCCAGCGGGATGTCGACGGCGTTGCTGCGGATGGCGTGCGACATTTCCCGCCAGTCCGTGGCGATCATGTTGGTGGCGGTCTTCAGGCCGGTGGCGCGCCGGAATTCGGCCATGACCTCGCGTCCGGAGAAGCGGCCTTCCGCGCCACACGGGTCCTCTGCATAGGCAACAACGCCCTGCATCCGCTTGCCGAGGCGGATGGCCTCCTCCAGGAGCCAGCCGCCGTTCGGGTCCAGGGTCACGCGCGCCTCGGGGAAGCGCTTCGCCAGCGCCGTGACCACGTCAACTTCGTCGTCACCGGAGAGTACGCCGCCCTTGAGCTTGAAGTCACTGAAGCCATAGCGTTCCTGGGCGGCTTCGGCCAGGGCAACCACAGCCTCCGGCGTCATGGCCTCCTGGCGGCGCAGCTTCTCCCAGCGGTCCGACGGCGCGTCTTCCACCAGGTAGGGAAGGTCGGTCCGGGTATGGTCACCAATAAAGAAGAGGTATCCGAGCATCGGCACCGAACTGCGCTGCTGGCCGTCGCCCAGCAGTTCAGCGACGGGGACGCCGAGGAACTGGCCATGCAGGTCCAACAGGGCGGATTCGACGGCGGTGACTGCGTGCACGGCGGTGCGCAGGTCGAACGTCTGCAGGCCGCGGCCGCCGGCGTCGCGGTCCGCGAACTCTGCAGCAATCCCGCGCAGCAGGGAACGGTAACGGGCCACGGGCTGGCCGGTGATGAGCGTCCCGGCTTCCTCAATGGTGGCCTTGATCTTTTCGCCGCCGGGGACCTCGCCAAGGCCGGTGCGTCCGTCCGAGTCGGTAATGATGACCACGTTGCGGGTAAAGAAGGGGCCGTGGGCGCCGCTGAGGTTCATCAGCATGCTGTCGTGGCCGGCGACCGGAACGACCTCAATCCTGGCGATGGTGGGCTGGGTGCTCATACGTTGACCTCGTTGTTTACGTCGGCTGCAGCTTCAACGGTTCCGTCGATCCGGCGGTTCAAGTGCCACGGATTGGCGTCCTGCAGCGCGGCGGGAAGGAGCTCCTGCGGCAGGTTCTGGTAGGCGACAGGCCGCAGGAAACGGTTTATGGCCAGGGTGCCTACCGAGGTGGTGCGGGAATCTGAGGTGGCGGGGAACGGGCCGCCGTGGACCATCGCGTGGCCTACCTCGACGCCGGTGGGCCAGCCGTTGACGATGATGCGCCCCACCTTCTGCTCGAGTGCCGGGATCAGCCGTGCCGCCGTCGGATAGTCCGCTTCGGTGAGCTGCAGCGAAGCGGTGAGCTGGCCTTCCAGCCGGTTGATGGCCTCGATGAGCTCCTCGGTCGAGGAGTAGCGGATGACCAAGCTGGCGGCGCCGAAGATTTCTGCGTGCAGCACGTGGTTGGAGACGAATTCGCCGATGTTGGTGCCGAAGATGGTCGGCGCAGGAGCGTTTTCCGTGGGTCCGGCAGTGCCTTGGCCCACGACGTCGACGCCGGCAGCGGCGCCGAGCGCCTCGGTTCCGGCATGCCAGGACCCGGCGATGCCCTCGGTGAGCATGGTCTGTCCCGCGCACGCAGAGACGGCGCGGCCGACGGCGGCAGACAGTTTGTCGCCTGCCTCGCCGGCGGGGGCGAACAGCAGGCCGGGGGAGGTGCAGAGCTGGCCGGAACTGCCGGTGACGGCGGTGACGTACTGCTGTGCCAGCGCGTCGATTTGTTCGGCGGAGCCGTTCAGCGCTCCCGGGAAGACAAAGACCGGGTTCAGCGAGGACATTTCCGCGTACACGGGAATGGGCTCGGGGCGCGCGGCTGCGGTGCGCATCAGGGCGATGCCAGCGCTTTGTGAGCCGGTGAAGCCGACGGCCTTGATGGTGGGGTCGGCCACGAGGGCCTGGCCGATGCTGCTGCCAGGGCCGTAGATCAGGGAGAAGACACCGGGGTGGAGCCCCAGGTCCCTGACGGCCTTGACGATGGCGTGGCCGACGAGTTCGCTGGTGCCGGGGTGGGCGTTGTGGGCCTTGAAGACGACCGGGCAGCCGGCGGCGAGGGCCGAGGCCGTGTCCCCGCCCGCCGTCGAGAACGCAAGCGGGAAATTGCTGGCGCCGAAGACGGCGACGGGGCCCAGCGGGATCTGGCGCTGGCGGATGTCGGCCCGGGGCATGGGCGTGCGCTCCGGCAGCGCAGGATCAATGCGGACGCCGCGGAAGTCACCCTGGCGGACCACCGTGGCAAACAGGCGGAGCTGGCCGGTGGTGCGGGCGCGTTCGCCTTGCAGCCGCGCGGCGGGCAGGCCGGTTTCCTGGCCGGCGCGGACGATGAGCTCGTCGCCGATGGCCTCAATGTTGTCAGCGATGGCTTCCAGGAACGCGGCGTGCGTCTCCGGGTCCAGGGTGCTGAAGGACGCGTGGGCATCCGCGGCGGCGGACGTCGCCGTCGTCAGCTGGCCTTCGGTGATCAGCGTATAGGTGGGGTCGAGCGCCTCGTTGGTGGCAGGGTTGAAGCCGAAGGCTGTCTTGCCGTCGCCGGCGACGGGCTGCCCGGCGATCAGGGAATGTCCGGTGCGTGTCACTATGGTTACTCCTAGGGGGAGGGGGATCAGGAGACGGTTGTTCAGGAGACGGTGGCGATGAGGGCTTTAAGGTCCGCGAAATCCTGGGGAGCCAGGTTCTGCAGCGGCGGGCGGACTCCGCCCGCGGAGCGGCCAACGGCGTCCAGGCCGCCCTTGACGATGGAGACGGAGTAGCCCTTAACGCGGTCGCGGATGTCCAGGTACGGGATCACGAAGTCGTTGAGCTTCTTGTTCACGGCAACGCGGTCGTTGTTGCGGACGTCCTGGTAGAAGTCCAGGGCAAACTGGGGGACGAAGTTGTACATAGCGCTCGAGTATGTGCTCATGCCCAGCTGGAGCAGGGGGAGGGCGAAGGTTTCCGCCGTGGGAAGGCCGCCGAGGTAGAAGAGGCGGTCGCCCAGCTTGGCGTAGACCCGGGCATCGTGTTCGAGGTCGCCCACGCCGTCCTTGAAACCGATCAGGTTTTCGTGGCGGTCCGCCAGGGTGGCCACCGTGGTGTCCTTGTAGATGGCGTTGGCGCGGTTGTAGATGATGACACCCAGGGACGTGGCGCTGCAGATCGCGCTGACGTGGTCAACCAGGCCGGCCTGGTCAGCCTCGGTGAGGTAGGGAGGGAGGAGCAGGAGCCCGTCGGCGCCGGCTGCCTCGGCTGCCTTGGCGTTCTCGATGGCCTGGGCGGTGGAACCGCCGGCGGATGCCAGCACGGGAACCAGGTTGCCCACTTCCTCGACGGCGGTGCGGACCACGCGCTCGGATTCCGACGGCGTAAGGGAGAATCCTTCGCCCGTGCCGCCTGCTGCGAAGAGGCCTGCCACCGGGAAGCTGGCCTGCCACGCGAGGTGCTTGCGGTAGTTTTCCTCGTCGAACTGCAGCTGGGCATCAAACGACGTCACCGGGAAGGACAGCAGGCCTTCCTTGAGGGTGTCTGCCAGTTCCTGCGGGGTGTACTTTGCCACGATCTTGTCCTCTGTGTGAATGCCGCTGCCGGCTAGGGGTGTTGGTTCGTGTCCAGACTAGGCAGGCCAAGTGATGCCTGTCTAAGTGCCTTTTCGTATTGATTGATACCCAAACCGCATCGCTACGGGCGCAGCTTTCCGGATGCCCGCGCTACTCCGTCCTGAACTCGAGGTCCTGGAGGAGGCGCCGGAGTGCCGGGTTGGCGACTTTGCGCTTCCAGATGGCGTGCAGCTCCACCGGGTCCTCGCTGCTGGGGCCGGCGAGGGGCAGGAATTCAACGCCCTTGATCGCGAGGAGAGTGGCCGAATGCGGAACAAAAGCCACCCCGCGCCGTGCCGCCACGAGGGAGACCATGGTGAGGATCTGGCTCACGGTATGGAGGACATTGCCGTGTTGGATGTCATGCATGCGGATCACGAGGTCGTAGAAGTAGGCGGCCTGGGTGGGCGAATGCATGATGAGCGGTTCGTCCCGGAGGTCTGAGTCCTCGACGGGCCGGGAAAGCCCCGTCAGCCGGTGCCCGGCGGGGACTGCCAGCATCATGGACTCCCGGTACAGCAGGTGCGAATCAAAGACTTCGCGGTCGAAGGGCGGCCGGGCCAGGCCCATGTCCAGCTCTCCCGTCAGCAGCCCCTGGATCTGCTCACCGGTGACGAGTTCCTGAAGGTCGATGTCCACCTCGGGAAGGATCGAGGCAATTTCTTCCAGCAGCGGGCCAAGGATGCTGAAGCCGCTGGCGGCCGTAAACCCGACCCGCAGAACGCCCGAGCGTCCGGTGGCGATCCTGCGTGCGGTGATCGGCGCCCGGTTGGCCAGTGCCATGAGCCGCCTGGCTTCATCCAGGAACGCGGTGCCGGCGGGAGTGAGTTGCACTTTCCGGTTGTCGCGCTCCAGCAACTCCGTGCCGATGCCCTTCTCCAGCTTCTGAATCTGGCGGCTAAGCGGAGGCTGGGTCATATTCAGCCTTTCGGCTGCCCGTCCGAAGTGGAGTTCCTCGGCGACGGCGATGAATCCGGCCAGCTGGTCAAAAGTAAACATGATGCCTTTCCGGTATCACCCGATGCATTTTAGGGCTTAGACAGGCATCATAGCGGCTCCCTATAGTCGTCACAGCGAGCCAGTGATTCGGTTCACATCAGACGCCGGACCCCCGTTCCGGAGATTTCCTCAAGGAGTTCCAATGATGCACTTCCCCACCCGCCGCACGATTCTCGGAGCTGCCTCTGCCGTGACGCTGCTGGCGCTGACGGCCTGCGGCAATGTCGCCGGCGGCGCAGCAGACTCCGCCAAATACCCGTCCGGCCCCGTCAACCTATCGGTTGGCCAGGCTGCCGGCGGCAGTACCGACCTGATCGCCCGCGCCCTGGCCGAAGGCGCCTCGAAGACCCTCGGCCAGCCGATGCCGGTGGTGAACAAGCCCGGCGCCAACGGCGCCCTGGCTACCAAAGAGGTGGCCGGCAAGCCCGCCGATGGCCAGGAGTTGGTCCTGCTCAACGCATCCCTGATCACCATCACTCCGTTGGCGGTCACCGCCGATGAAGCAGTCAACATTGATGACCTGGACATCATCGCCGGCTTGTCCCAGGACGACTACGTCCTGGTGGCCAGCACCCAATCCGGGTTCAAGACGTTCGACGACGTAGCCGGCGCAGGCCGCAACGTCACCTTCGGCACCACGGGCGTTGGCACCGGAAGCCAGTTGGCCCAGACCGTGCTCTTCAAGCAGGCGGACGTGAAGGGCACGGACATCCCCTTTGACAGCGGCAAGCCTGCCCTGACGGCAGTCCTCGGCAACCAGGTGGAGCTCGCCACCATCCAGCTCGGCGAGGCGATGCCGCAGATCGAGGCCGGCAAGGTCACGCCGCTCCTGGTCTTCTCTGAGGAGCGCAACAGCTTCCTGCCGGACACGCCCACCGCCAAGGAAGCCGGCTATGACGTCCCGGTTGCCCAGTACCGTGCGGTAGCGGCCCCGAAGGGCACTCCGCAGGACGTCAAGGACAAGCTGCTGGCCGCGTTCCAGGAGACCTTCAAGTCGGATGCCTACAAGGAGTTCAACAAAAAGAACCTGTTGACCCCGAAGGAGATCTCCGGCGAGGAAGTTGTCGCGGAGTGGAAGGGATACGCAGCGAAGTACAAGGAACTGGTGGAGAAGTACGACATCAGCCTCAGCGGAACCAAGTGATTCCTGTGAAGGAAAATCCCACCGAGTCCGCTGGCGATGTGGATGACCTGACGCCGGAGCAGCTCGCAGCCCAGTGGGAGGAGGAAAAGCCTCCCGCGGCCGGGGCCCTCGCCAATGCGGCATCGTCACTGGTGGTCCTGGGCGTAGGAATCGGCGCGGTCATCCTCTCAGTCTCCATGGGGCTGGGAACGCCAGACAAGCCCCAGCCTGGCCTGTGGCCGTTCATCATCAGCTGCGTCATGGTTGCCCTCGGACTCTTCCAACTGGTCCTGGGCCGGCACAACCGGGATGCGGAGAAGTTCACCCGGATGTCCAGTGCCCCGCTGACCGGCCTGGTGACGCTGGCCGCCATGGTGGCCCTGATGCCGTTGATCGGCTTCGAGCTGCCGGCCCTGGTGCTGTGCGTCATCTGGATGCGCTTCCTGGGCGGCGAAACGTGGCGCTCCACGCTGGTAGTCAGTGCCGCCGTCGTGATTGCCTTCTACGCAATCTTCGTCCTGGCACTCAACACGTCCATTCCCCACCTCTTCTAGGAGACCCCCGTGGATTTTCTGAATCCCGTTCTTAACGGATTTGCGGTTGTCCTGGAGCCGACCAACCTCCTCTACTGCCTGATCGGCGTCGTGATCGGCATGCTGATCGGCGTGCTGCCCGGCCTGGGGCCCGCGGCAACCATCGCCATCCTGCTTCCGCTGACCTACAACGTGGAGCCTGTCACCGCCATCATCATGCTGGCCGGCATCTTCTACGGCGCACAGTACGGCGGCACCATCACGTCCGTGCTCCTGCGGCTTCCGGGTGAAGCGTCGTCGGTGGTCACCGTGTTCGACGGCTACCAGATGGCTAAACAGGGCAGGGCGGGCACGGCACTGGGCCTGGCCTCCATCGGATCCTTCATCGGCGGGACCGCTGCCATCATCGGACTGACGTTCCTGGCGCCCATCGTGGCCAGTTTCGCACTGGACTTCGGTGCGCCCGAGTACACCGCCCTGGCCATGCTCGGAATCCTCCTCGTGGCCACGATCAGTAGCGGTTCGAAAGCCAAAGCACTCATCGCCGCGGCCCTTGGGCTCCTGCTCGCCACCGTGGGCCGCGACATCTTCACCGGCGAAAGCCGCTTCACGTTCGGCAGCCTGCAACTGGCTGACGGCCTCGACTTCGTGCCGATCGCCATGGGCATCTTCGGACTCGGCGAAATCCTCTACAACCTCGAGGAACGCCACCGGGCCGCCAAAGCGCCGTCGAAAGTCACCAATGTCTGGCCCTCCCGCCAGGACCTCAAGCAGGCCTCCGGAGCGATCGGCCGCGGTTCTGTGCTGGGCTTCTTCCTCGGCATCCTGCCCGGCGGCGGCGCCACTATTGCGTCCATGGCCTCCTACGCCATGGAGAAAAAACGGGCCAAGCAGCCCGAACGCTTCGGCAAGGGCGCACCCGAAGGTGTGGCCGGCCCGGAAACCGCCAACAACGCGGCCGCAACGTCGTCCTTCATCCCACTGCTGACGCTTGGCATTCCCGCCAACGCCACCATGGCGCTGATGTTTGGTGCGCTGCTGATCCAGGGCGTCACGCCCGGCCCGCAGCTGGTGGAACAGAATCCGGAACTCTTCTGGGGCGTGGTCAACTCCATGTACATCGGCAACGTCCTGCTGCTGATCATGAGCCTGCCGCTGGTGGGAATCTTCGTGAAGATCCTCCGCGTCCGGGCCGCCATCCTGGCGCCCGTCACGGCCCTTATTACGCTGCTGGGTGCCTACACCATCAACAACAGCATGTTCGATGTCACGCTCGTCGTGGTGTTCGGCATCATCGGCTACCTCATGAAGAAGTTCGGCTTCGAACCGGGACCCCTGGTGCTGGCCTTCGTGCTCGGCGAACTGCTGGAAAGCTCCATGCGCCGCTCCTTGCTGATGTTCGGCGGCGACTCCCTCGGCTTCTTCGGCCGTCCGATCTCCGCAACCCTGCTCGCGGTCTTCGTCCTGGTGGCCGTCCTCCCGGCCATCCGCGGTGCCATCGCCAAGCGCAAATCAATTGCCACCCCGGCCGCCACGCCGGATATCAAGGAGAAGGTATGAGTATCATCGTCGGATTCGTCCCCACGCCCGCAGGGGAAGCCGCGCTGACGGCAGGTATCGCGGAAGCCAAGCTCCGCAACGAGGACCTGGTGATCGTCAACTCGGCCCGGGAAGGCGCCCTCGTTGACAAGTCAGTGGCACCGGACAATGTCTTGGCGCAGGCAGCCCGCCGTGCGGCGGAAGCCGGCGTGAACGCCAGGGTAATCCAGCCTCCGTACCTGCATGACCTCGCTGACGAGTTCCTCGACGTTGCCCGCGAGGCCAACGCTTCACTGATCGTCATCGGGCTCCGGCACCGGACGCAGGTGGGCAAGTTCATCCTGGGAAGCCACGCCCAGCGGATCCTGATGCAGGCCGACCGACCCGTCCTGGCCGTCAAGGCGGACGGCGCCAGCTTCTAGACGATATGAAGTGAGGGGTGCGGGTGCTGCCCCGTCCGGGTCGGCCATTATCGCCGGGCGGTCCGGCAGTGCCGGCATGGGTGTAATCCGTACGGTGTGTGGGGGTGGGCGGCGCTGCGGGGCCTGATCCCCGGGCGGTGATGTCCTTTATCCCGGACGGGGCCAGGTATGGGGGCAAGAAAGGCGTGGGGGCCGGGGCCTTCT
>JBKKDH010000254.1:0-2912 GCA_046708445.1 Arthrobacter sp. | reverse complement strand
CACGCAATCCAGGTTTCAGGGAGCCCAATGAACGCCGTCCAGAGGTTCATCAGAAGCAAAGTGCTGCTGCTGACCGCGGCCATCTTGATCGCAGCCATGTGCTTGTCGGTCCTCGTCCAAGGCCAGTCGCAGGCTGCACTCAACAGGACCGTGGATGAGAATTCACGCGGCCTTTACGATGTGCTGGTCCAGGCCAAGGCCGGGTCCGGCGCGCTGATGCAGCCGGAAATCGCCAGCGGCAGCGGCGGCATCAGCTTCGAACAGCTCGAATCCATCCGGGACCTGACAGGCACGTCGGTGGCCGCGCCGATCAGCCTGGTTTCGCGTGTGACCCAGAACCTGGAAGCACCGCGGCTGGACGCCATGGATTACCTCGGCTACAACTCCGGGCTGGCAGGCACCGCCACAGCTGACCAGGCCGCGGGTGCGACCTCACCAGATAAGTGGCCGGCCGCAGAATCGGTCCTGAGCGACACCGCCAAGAAGTACCGCCTCACGGCCAGCGCTGTCAGCTCCGACGGCGTGTCCGAACAGACGCTCTTCAAATCCACGGCGGAAGGCAGCCTGGGCAAGGCCAAGCTCGTGGAGGAACAGGCCGCCGGAGGAAGCAGCATCCGCATCGCCGCACCACAGGGCGAAACCGGGATTAAGTTCCCCGACCCGGCCGGCGGCTCCGAGCACAACCTCTTTAACCTTTCCGTGTCGCTGCCACTGTCGCCCGAGGTGACGGAGTCCGTCGTCGCCGTCGATCCCGTGGCAGAACGTGCGCTGCTGGGTTCGGCCGGTGACTTCCTGGCCCCCTTGGAGAAGGCGCCGCCCGCCGATGCCCGGAACGCCGGCGCGATCGGCCGTCACTTCGAAAGCCTCTTCACCAACGGCATCAGCATGGAAGAGCTGGCGGAAGGCCCTGACTTCCTGGGCGTCAAGCTCAAGTACTGGGCCCCCCTCATGACCCAGTACCAGCAGGCAAAGCGCAACGGACAGCTCACGGCGGACTCCCAGGCCATCCCCCTGATTGTCCGTTCCGGCACGTCCCTTGACCTGAAGTACAACGTCAAGATCGAAGAGATCGACGACTCCGGCAAGGTGGTCAAAGAAGTCGGCACCGCCACCCGTTCCCTGGACAAGGACTACCTTCCCTTCGTGTCCAAGGATCCCTTCGCGCTGTCGTGGCCCGGTTCAACCGACCACTCGTCCCTTCTTGGCCGCCAGGGCAACTTCAACCAGGGCCTCTACACGCCGGCCACCTGGAGCACGGACTTTGCCGCCGCGCCGAAGTACACAGACGGCGAAACCGCGGCCAATGGCTCCGTCGAGAAGTCGGCCGTTCCCGGCGAATGGGTGACCGTTAACCGGCTGCCGGACAAGACACCATCCGGTGGTCCGGTGGACCAGACCCAGCGCGAGCCCGTGGATGAGCGGTCCTACCGCGAAAACCTGGACACAGGGGAGAAGCTGGCGGCACCGCTCGCCATGGTCTACGGAACCTTTGACCCGTCAGCCGTGGCAGAGGCCGCCGGCGACGTCAACCGGCTCCCGCTGGGCGGCTACGACCCCACTCCGTTCACCCTGACCAAGGACGCGGAAGGCAAGGACGTCACCGCCACCGAACTCGAGCCTTCGCTCAGCGCCACCGGCCTGGCCAGCCAGTCGGCCGGTGCCATCACCGACTACTACGGCCTCGCCGCTGCCCGCGGTTACAAGGACAACGCCTCCGTCATCGACGCTGTCCGGGTCCGGGCCAAAGCCCCCGGCAGCTGGAAGCAGGCACAGCCCGACGTCGAAAAGCTGGCCAGTGAGATCCGCGAGATGGGCCTGGAAGCCACCGTTGTTGCCGGCTCCGCCCGCGAGGATGCCAGCATCTTCGTTCCCGGTTACTCCAAGGACGGCGCCGGCAAGGAATCCGCCCTGGGCACCGTCCAGCAGTCCTGGGTCCGGCAGAACGCTGCCGACGCCGTGACGGGCTCGCTCACCGGCACCAACGTCACCCTGCTGTTCCTGACGCTCTGTGGAGCAGCCCTGCTGACCGGAGCCTCCACCGTCAGCTACATCCGCAAACGCAAGACTGAAGCCGGAACCCTGCGCGCCATGGGTTGGACCCAACGGCGGATCCGCAGCTGGGTCCTTGAGGAATTCGGCGTGGGCGCTGCCCTCCTCGCCATTGCGGGAATCGTCCTGAGCGTTGTGAGCTGGAGCCTGACGACGGTCATCGTGTCCGTATCCGTCCTCGCCCTGTATGCGGCAGCGGCCTTCTTCGCGGCGCAGCAGCTGCGTCACCGTGACGAAGTGGACCAGGAACCGCAGCATGACGAACGCCTGATCCCGGTGGATTCCCCGCTGACGTTCGCCAACCGGCAGCTGAGCACCAACAAGTTCAACACGCTGTCGCTGGCCGTGGCTGTGGGTGTCTTCGGGGCCGCGGTTGGCGGCTTGATCGCGCTGCTCATCGACATCCCGCGGGCCGCCGGCGCAAGCGCACTCAGCGGGCTCGCCGCTGCGAGCGTCGCTTTCCCCAGCATCCTTCTGGCTCTTTCGGGCGTGATCGTGGGACTGGTCCTCACCTTGGTGACCGGACGGTTTGAGCTCAACGCCAAACGCCAGTACCTTGGCATCCTTGAGGCCATGGGCTGGAATCCGGACATGCTCCGCCAGGTCCGATTGTTCGAAAACGCGCTGGTGGGCACGGTGGCCCTGCCGCTGGGCGTCCTGGGCGCTCTGGGCATCGGGCTCCTCCTTGCCCCGTATGCCGCCCTGTGGGCCGGAGTCGCCGGCCTCGTGGCTGTACTTTGCTGGATACCGATTGCAACGAAAGTGGTCCAATGACAAACGAGACGAATGTTCACCGGAGCCGGAGGTCCGGCTCGGTTGAGGCGCCCCTGCAGACCCGTGCCAACACCATCGTCAAGGCCTCG
>JBKKDH010000253.1:0-3124 GCA_046708445.1 Arthrobacter sp. | reverse complement strand
GGGCCAGGCTGCCCGAACTGCTCCGGGCCAGGAACGCGGGCGTCGTGATGCCCACTGCCTGCGTGGAGATGTCCCACTTCGTGGGTGCCTTCGACGACGAACTGCGGAAGGACGCCGTCGTCCAGTTAAAATCGCAGCTGAGCGTGATGGCCGAGATCGGCGGCCGCGGCGTCATGACTCCGGCGTCCTACGGCATGTTCTCCAAGCGCCTGCCTCCGTTTGTCCCGCCCCGCACGGAGGAGGAGGACACCGCGGTGCTCGTGGAATCCTTCACCGCCCTGGGGGAACACGCGGCGTCCGAAGGCGTGGAGATCTACCTCGAACCCCTGAACCGCTACGAGGACCATATGATCAACCGGCTTTCCGACGGCGTACGCCTGCTGAAGCTCGTGGGCTTGGACTCTGTGCGGCTGGCTCCGGATACGTACCACATGAATATCGAGGAAAGTGATCCTGCGGCGGCCCTCCAGGAGGCCGCCGGATTCATCGGCCACGTCCAGGCCAGCGACTCGAACCGCCTCGAACCGGGGGCGGGAAACATCGACTGGGCCTTGTTCGGCGCCACACTCCAATCCATCGGCTACCAGGGCACTGTGGCCCTGGAATCGCGGCTGTCCGGACCCGCGGAGGAAGTGCTTCCCCGGGTGCCTTCCCTGCTGGGGCGGTACCTGTGACGCCGGGCAACGCCCGCGCCAGGGCGGACCGGGCTGAGCTGGACGCGCAGATCGCTGCCCGTTCCGTCGCCGTGCTTGAGGCCAACTGGCGGAAAACCCACACCGTTCCTGCCGCCGGCCTGTATCCGCACCAGTGGAGCTGGGACTCGTCTTTCATCGCCGTTGGCCTGAGCCGGGTCTCGCCCCGCCGCGCCGGCCAGGAAATGGACGCTCTTTTCGCCGGACAGTGGGACGACGGCCGGCTTCCGCAGATCATCTTTGATCCGCACCGGGACCAGGACTACGCACCCGGCGCCTCCTTCTGGAAGTCCCGGCAGATTCCCGGGTCGCCGAAGCAGGTGGACACCGCTGGCCTGGTCCAGCCGCCCAACCACGCCTGGGCCGTCTGGAAAATCCACCAGGCCGACCCCGCCGAGTCCCGGCGCCGGTCCTTCCTGGAGCGGAACTATTCCAGGCTGGTGCACTGGCACGAGTACCTGTCCGGCCGCCGCGACCGCGGCGGCTCGGGGCTGGCCTGCATCGTGCATCCCTGGGAGTCCGGAACGGACAACTCGCCCCTGTGGGACACCGTGATGACACGGATCCCGGCGGACTGCACAACACCCCTGAACCGCCCCGACCTGCAGCACGCCGACGCCGTGGAGCGGCCCAGCCAGAGGGAGTACGGCAAGTACTTCTGGATGGCTGAGCGCTACCGGGACCACGGCTGCGACGACGCCGATGTGGACTTCCCCTTCCTGATGGAGGATCCGCTCTTCAATACTCTGCTGGCGGTCTCGGAGTTGGCCCTGGCAGACATTGCCGCCGAGCTGGGCCTGCCCAGCGAAGCGCACCGGGACCGGGCGCAACGCATCACCACCGCGTTGGAGGAGCTGTACGTCCCGGAACTGGGCTGCTACTCGGCCCGCGACGCCACCGACGGCACGGTGGTCCGTAAGGCGACCATCAACGGCCTGATCCCCTTGCTGCTCCCGGAACAGGCCCACACCGAAGCCCTGCTCGAAACCCTCAACGGTCCGCGCTTCATGGACGGGCGTGCCCTCATGGTGCCCAGCTATGACGCCACCGCAGAGGACCACAATCCGGCCCTTTATTGGCGCGGGCCGGCCTGGTTCAACATGTCCTGGATGGTGGCCGAGGCGCTGGAACGGCTGGGCCGTGCGGAGCAGGCGGCCGTCCTGCGCGGGAACATCGGCAGGCTCGCCCTTGAGCACGACTTCCCCGAGTACGTTGACCCCTGGACCGGGGCGGCGCATGGTACGCGAAGCTTCAGCTGGACCGCCGCACTGGCTCTCGAAACCACCTACCACCGGAGTACGCCATGACCGCCATTGCACCACCGTCAGCCGTTTCGGTCCTCGTGGCCCACGGCGCCATGATGCGCGGCGCAGCTGATGGCAGCGTCGGAGGCGCCGACGCACCCGCACAGGGAACCGAAGGCCTGTATGTGGCGGACACGAGGCTCCTGTCCCGCTGGATCCTGGAGATTAACGACTCCACGTTCTGGGACGTGGGCAGCGTCCGCGAACCCGGCCGCCGCACCACCGCGCTCAGCCCTGCCGCACGGCGAAACCAGACCCACGACCTCTTCGTTTTCCGGACCCAGGAACTGGACGCCGCCGGCCTGACCGAAACCCTCCGGATCCGGAATCTCGGCCGGGAGCCCATCACCGCCCGGCTGGTCCTGCGGGCCGGCACCGATTTCGCTGACCAGTTCACCGTGCGCACCGACGGGAGGACCTTCGATCTCAGCGGCGCCGCGAGCAGCCTGACAGTGGTCGACGGCGGCGCGCTGACTTTCGATTACACCCATACTTTCCGGGGCCGCACCTTTACGGCCGGCGTCGAGCTGACGGCCAGCATTGCTCCCGCTGTCCGGCGCGAGCCGGTGGACGGGCGCTTCGTCGGCGTCGTCCTGTCGTGGGACCTGGCCTTGGCCGTGGGGGAGACGAAGGCCCTGGTGATCGCCGCCGCCTCCACCGGCGGGCAGGCGCAGCGCACGGTTCCAGCCGCCGTCGTGCGTTCCGGGAAGGGGCTGACCGCGTTGGCGCGGCAGAGCCTCAAGGACCTTGACTCGCTGCTGATGCCGTGCCCGGTCAAGCCGGAGCTGACCATCCCCGCGGCCGGACTGCCCTGGTTCCTGACGCTGTTCGGCCGTGACTCCCTGCTGACGTCCATGCTGACGCGGACAGAATCCCCGCAGTTGCTGGGCGACGTCCTGCGGGCCATGGCCGCAACCCAGGGGACCGTGGATGACCCGGCCCGTGTGGAGCAGCGCGGGAAAATGGTGCACGAGGTGCGGGTCAACGAACTGGCCCAGCTGGGCGCGATTCCCTACGGCCGCTACTACGGCACGGTTGATTCCACTCCGCTGTTCCTGATGGCGCTGGGGCACGTGGAGGACGCCGCCCTGATCCGCGAGCTCGAACAGCCGGCGCGGGCAGCGGTGG
>JBKKDH010000252.1:0-4195 GCA_046708445.1 Arthrobacter sp. | reverse complement strand
AGGCGCGGGCAGGGGCTCCGGCAGCAGGGGCGGCAGCTGGTCAGGCAACGGCTGGACGTCGGTGAGGGGGAGCGGGAGGGGCGCCTGCACCAGGGGCGGGTCGGGAAGGGTCGGAACCGGGTCAGTGACTGTACTGGCGGTGCTGGAGACCACAGGCAGGGCAGGCGCAGCCAACGTGTTCACGACGCGGGGCGCTGAATCCGTGAGGGAGGTTGCGGTGGCCCCTGCAATTCCGCTGGCGCTCTCCACGACGGGAGGCGCCATGGCAGGAAGCGGCTCGGCAAGAAGGGACGAAGCGGGCTCGAGGAGATCCCCGGTGTCCGGGATGAGGCTGGAGGCGGTGGCTGTTCCCGCTCCCCACACGAGCCAGGCCAAGGCGGTCAGGAGAGCCAGCAGAACGGACCGGACGGCGGAGCGGCATCGGGCTTTCGGTGTCGCTCCCATCCCATCCCCCCTCTCGATGGGACAACAGGTTACGCCGAGTGGGGCCGTTCGTCGACCCTTTTACGCCCCTGCCTCGCGCCCCCTCAAAATAGGGGAGCCAAAAATACTAAGTAGGCTTTTCTTTCGATGATAAGCATGCTTATCGTATAGGGGCAGTTACAGCGGAAACCTCAAGAAGATGGGGCGGATGCCAGCCTTCCCGGACGCCGATGAAGTCCGGGTTGGGTGGATCTACCGCAAGCCAAGCCCAGCGCAAAGTCACCATCCAAAGGAGAAGTCATGCTCACGAGGGAAAACATCGAAAACCTGCTCAACCGTGGAGGAAACGTCGTCGGAGCCGACGGCGAGAAGATCGGCTCGATCGGCCAGCTGTACGCCGACGACGACACGGGCGAGCCCACCTGGGTCACCGTCAAGACCGGGCTGTTCGGCACACACGAGTCATTCGTTCCGGTGGAAGGCGCCCGGGCAGAAAGCGATGACCTCGTTGTCCCGTACACGAAGGACCACGTCAAGGACGCCCCGCGCGTGGACACGGACGGGCACCTGGAACCGGACGAAGAGGATCGCCTTTACGCCCACTACGAGCGGGGCGGACGCGCCTACTCCGAGACGCGCTCCGATACAGAGAGGGACGTCGACTATGCAGGCGACGCCGACCTGAACACGGGCACCCGGACTGCCGGCGCCGTCGGCCACGACACGTCGGGTCCCACCACGGACGACGCCATGACCCGCTCCGAAGAGCGCCTGCGCGTCGGCACTGAGCGGGAGGCTGCCGGCCGCGTCCGGCTGCGCAAGTACGTCACCACGGAGAATGTCACCAGGACCGTGCCCGTGCAGCGCGAGGAAGTCCGCCTGGAGCGCGAGCCGATCACGGAAGCCAACCGTGGAGCGGCGATGTCCGGTCCGGACATCAGCGAGGAGGAGCACGAAGTGATCCTCCACGAGGAGCGCCCCGTGGTCGAGAAGGAAACCGTTCCGGTGGAGCGCGTACGCCTCGACAAGGACGTGGTCACCGATGAGGTCACGGTCAATGAGGAAGTCCGCAAGGAGCGCATCGAGACGGACGGCCTTGAGGGCAAGCGCGACATCGACGACACACGCCGCTAACCCACAGAGAAGCCGGTGCAGCTGTGCGCGTCACCGCGCCAACTGCACCGGCCCTTAGGACGAATATTCAGAATTTATTGAATTAACCTCATACGCGGCTCCTATGTCCCGGGTTCGATTTCCGGGTTACCTCCTGTCGCTGGCCATGTTGCGGGACAACAGCCAGCCACCAGCAATCATCACTACGCCCAGCACCAGGTGGGTCCAGTTGTCAGCCATGTTGAACGACAGGAAATTGGCTGCCGAATCAACACCCACACTGAGACCAAAGATGGCAAGGACGATGTACAGCGCGCCGGCGCCCAAAAGGAAATTACGCGCGCCGTGTTCGGTCCGGGACATCGTCCAGCCCGTTGCGCCGATGGCCAGCTGCACAATATTGAGCAGCATGGACACCTGGAACAACCCGAGGAACATGGCGTGGGAATCAGGCCCAAGGAACATCAATTCGCTGTACTGCGTGGTGACGCCCGGGACGAAGCCCAGGATGCCCACCACGATCAAGAGAATACCTACACCCATGCCGGCATTCTGGACGTCTGCACGCCCGAAATGAACGCCGTGTGCATGTGGGGATGCGGTAGTCATTTTTCTGCCTCCAACCACTGATTGCGGACATTCCAATTTTACGGCGGAGCTGTGGAAAAAGCGCCGGCGCCGTGGCGCCGGCTGTGGGGTGCCACTGCAGCTACGAACTCCCGTGAGGCGCGTCTCGTGCGCCTGTTGAGCCTGTCGCAGACCGGCGGGAAGGCCTCCCCGTGACACCATGGAACACGATGAAACTGCGCGCTGATCAGACCGGAGACCGTGGCCTTCCCATGCCCTTGTGGCTGCAGGGAGCGCTCGAGACGGCCCAGGCTGCCATCATTTCTGCGCTCGTAGTGATCGCCCCGATCATCGCGGTCTGGGCCACCGCCGGTTTCCAGAACTCGGAGTTCGACGTCCTGGCCCGGCTGGCCGGGCAGTCGTGGCTGCTGATCCACGGTGTCCCCCTGGAACTGGCCGACGTAGGATCCGGCGCGGCCGGCAGCACCGGATCCGGCATGCTGACCCTGATACCCCTCGGCCTGACCCTGATCCCGTTCCTGCTCGCCTGGCGGGCGGGGCGGCGCCTGGCCCGGGCTTCCTATACCGA
This sequence comes from Arthrobacter sp., assembly GCA_046708445.1. Classification (GTDB taxonomy): domain Bacteria; phylum Actinomycetota; class Actinomycetes; order Actinomycetales; family Micrococcaceae; genus Arthrobacter. The sequence goes on along the minus strand of JBKKDH010000252.1, from coordinate 1,503 downwards.
CCAGCTGTGGCAGGCCCTGCTGGGGTCCTGGGTGGTCTATGCGGCATTCGGCGCGGCCACGGGATTCGTGTGCCGCACGGCCGACGTCGTCATCAACCTCTGGTACGCCATGCTGGTCCCATTGATCCCGTACGCGCTGGGGATGGTGGTGGGTGCCCGGCGTGAGGCAGGGTCGTGGAGCCGGCTGATCGGCGTCGACGCAGTGGCCTGGATTTCCCGCACCAGCCAGCATTCCCGCTGGGCCGGGTCCTACCTCGCCTCCGCCGCCAAAGCCGGCTTCGTGGCGCTGGCCTCTGCCCTGGCGCTCGCATGCGTGCTTCTCGCCGTGGATCTTGTTATCCACTGGAACCTGGTGGTGGCCGTCTATGAAGCGCTCGACGCCGGTGCCCTCGGAGGTGCCGCCCTGACCATTGCGCAACTCGGGTACCTCCCCAACCTCGCCGTGTTTGCGCTCGCCTGGGCATCCGGATCCGGTTTTGCGATGGGCGTCGGTTCGCAGGTGGGTCCGCTGGGAACCGCCACCGGGCCGCTGCCGTCCATTCCCGTGTTCGCTGCCATCCCCTCCGGCTCGCTGGAGTACGGGTTCGTGGCGCTGGTGGTGCCGGTGTTGGCCGGTGTGCTGGCGGGCTGGTGGTTCCTGCGCGCTGGGGAGAACCATTTCGACGAGTGGCTCTCCATCAAGATCCACGCCCGCTGGTTCACGGCCTCGGTGTCTACATTGGCACTCGGTGTGCTGATCGGGGCAGTCGCCGGGCTGTTGTCCGCCGGGCTCGCCTGGCTGGCACGCGGTTCCGCCGGCCTGGGACGCCTGACGGACATCGGGCCCGACCCCTTTTGGATGGCTGTCTGGGTGGCCGCGGAAGTGGGCATCGGCGTCGTGATCGGTTACGCGGCCGGGCCGTGGCTGTAACGCCAGCAGCAGGTGGAAGAGGAAGCGGAGCTGGCGCTGTAGGACCAGGTCCGGTGGTTTGCCTTAGGGAAGCCGGGGCAGCGAGTTTTCCACCGCGATCTGGCACCCTGACTTGGCCTGCTCCGTGAGGGCCTCGCGGACGCATTGCTGGTAGTCGCGGAACTCATCGAAGAACACCGACGCGGCCAGGATCACCAGCACCATGAGCAGGGAAACGAACAGGCCCGAAATGGTCCCGAAGAGCACCAGCCTGGATTCCTTGAGCCGGACAGCACGGACCAGCAGCAGGATGCCCAGGACAAAGCTCGCTGCTGTCAGGATGCCGGTGAGCCAGAGGTAGCTGATGTCGAGCTGGAAGACGAAGAACGAGCCCAGCACGGTGACGAGGAAGATCCGGAACAGGTTGTGCGTGGTGCTCAGCGAGCTCTTGGCTGCCTCGCTGAGCTGGGGTTTGGTCCGCTGTTGGCCAGCGGGTTCCGGGGTGGTGTTCATGTTTTCCAGCCTACGCGAGCCTGCCCATAAGCTAGACCCATGCGCATCGTAGTCCTCGTTTCCGGTACCGGCTCCAACCTCCAGGCTGTCATCGACGCCGT
>JBKKDH010000251.1:0-4436 GCA_046708445.1 Arthrobacter sp. | reverse complement strand
GGCAGGGATAACCGCAGCCGGCAGGAACAAGGCACAGCGCATTTCATCCAAGCAGAGGTCGTTGGGGAAGACGTACCTACAGCTATGGAGGATGGAATGTCTGTTGCAATGACCCGCGGTGTGTTGTTCGTACACTCGGCCCCTACCGCTTTGTGCCCGCACGTTGAGTGGGCCGTTGGATCCGTCGTGGACAAGCGGACGGATCTTGAGTGGACCCCTCAGCCTGCCGCGCCCGGAATGTTCCGGGCCGAGCTCTCCTGGACCGGCACTCCGGGGACCGGATCAAAGCTGGCCTCCGCGTTGCGCGGCTGGGCCCATCTCCGGTATGAAGTCACCGAGGAACCGAGCCAAGGTGTCGACGGTGGCCGATGGTCGCACACCCCAGAACTGGGGATCTTCCATGCTATGACCGACGTACACGGCAACATCATGGTGTCAGAGGACCGGATCCGGTACGCCTATGAGTCAGGTGCGGGTGACCCTTCCGCGGTCTATCACGAGCTTTCCCTGGCCCTCGGCGAGGCCTGGGACGAAGAATTGGAGCCCTTCCGGCACGCCGCCGAAGGCGCCCCGGTGCGCTGGCTCCACCAGGTGGGCTGACGGCCCCGAAGTGTGTTGACCGGCGCCGGGAATCACCAGCCGTCTCCATAGCAAAAGCAGGGGCCCCGCCAACCGGCGGGGCCCCTGCTTTTCATTGCGGTGATGCTAGACGCTGCGTACTGCGATCACGGCATTGTGGCCGCCGAAGCCGAAGGAGTTGCTCAATGCCACGATGTTCCCGGCCGGGAGGTCACGGGCGGACGTGACGACGTCGAGCGGGATTTCCGGGTCCTGGTTTTCCAGGTTGATGGTCACCGGTGCCTTGCGTTCGTAAACGGCGAGCACGGTCAGGACAGCTTCCACGGCGCCGGACGCTCCCAGGAGGTGGCCCATCTGCGACTTGGTGGCCGAGACTGCCACATTGTCGATGTGGTTGCCCAGGGCGGCACGGAGTGCCGTGTATTCGGGTTTGTCGCCAACCGGCGTCGACGTTGCGTGGGCGTTGACGTGCACAACATCCTCGGCCTGGATGCGGCCGTCGAACATGGCTGCCTTCAGCGCACGGGTAGCGCCCAGGCCCTCGGGGTCCGGAGCAGTGATGTGGTACGCGTCGGCGGTCACGGACGTGCCTGCAAGCTCCCCGTAGATGCGCGCGCCACGTGCCAGAGCGTGCTCTTCGGCTTCGAGGACCAGCGCGCCGGCACCTGCACCCATCACAAAGCCGTCGCGGCCGAGGTCATACGGGCGGGACGCGCCCTGGGGGTCGTCGTTCCGGCGGGACAGCGCCTGCATGGAAGCGAACGCTGCGAGCGGCATGGGGTGGATGGCAGCCTCGGCGCCGCCGCACATGACCACATCGGCCTTGCCGGAGCGGATCAGGTCCAGGCCAAGGTGCAGGGCTTCGGTGCCTGACGCGCAGGCCGAAACCGGAGTGTGGGCGCCCGCGCGGGCACCAAGGTCAAGGCTGACGGCTGCTGCGACACCGTTGGGCATCAGCATGGGAACGGTCATGGGCAGGACGCGTCGCGGCCCTTTTTCCTTCAGCGTGTCCCAGGCATCGAGCAGGGTCCAAACGCCGCCGATGCCTGTGGCGAAGGCAACGGCAAGGCGGTCGGGGTCGATCTCCGTGATACCGGAGTCGGCCCAGGCTTCCCGGGAGGCGATGACGCCGAACTGCGTGGAGGGGTCCATGCGCTTCGCTTCGACGCGGCCCAGGACGTCGAGGGCAGGCGTGGTGCAGCGGGCAGCGAAGTGGACGGGAAGTTCATACTTGGCAACCCAGTCGTCCTCCAGGGTGCGGGCACCGGAGACCCCCTTAAGCGCGTTTTTCCACATAGTGGGTACGTCGCCGCCGATGGGCGTGGTGGCACCCAGACCGGTAATGACTACTTTGCGTGTCATGGGATCACTCTCTGTCGGTGGGCAGCCCGGGTCCGGTTTTTCTCCGGCGGGGTCCCGCGTGTGGGGTGTAGGGCAGGTGGCTGCCGGTTGAATGCGGCTGGACCGCCGGTCCGGAGTTACCGGGCCGGCAGTCCAGCCAAGCCGCAAGCGGCTGGCGCTTTGGCTAGGCCTGCGCGCCGGAGATGAAGCTGACGGCGTCGCCGACGGTCTTGAGGTTCTTGACCTCTTCGTCCGGGATGCGCACGCCGAACTTCTCTTCGGCGTTGACCACGATGGTCATCATGGAGATGGAGTCGATGTCCAGGTCCTCGGTGAAGGACTTGTCCAGTTCCACAGCCTCGGGCGCGAGGCCGGTCTCTTCATTGACGATTTCAGCCAAGCCGGCCAGGATCTCTTCGTTGCTAGCCATTGATGGCTCCTTTTCTTGTTATTGCCGGCAGGGGCTGCCGGAAACGGTTCAGACAGCGGATGCTGCCTGGGTGGGGCGTTCCTACGGAAGGACGATTACCTGGGCGCCAAAGACGAGCCCGGCTCCGAAGCCAATCTGCAGCGCAAGACCGCCGCTGAGCCCTGGATTTTCCTGGAGCAGCCGGTGCGTGGCCAAGGGGATGGATGCGGCCGAGGTGTTGCCGGCGTCGGCAATGTCCCGGGCCACGGTGACGGTTTCGGGAAGCTTGAGCTTCTTCACCATTTCGTCGATGATCCGCATGTTCGCCTGGTGCGGGATGAACGCTACGAGGTCCTCGGCCTGCACACCGGCAGCCTCGAGGGCCTGCTGGGCCACCTTTGCCATTTCCCACACGGCCCAGCGGAACACGGTCTGCCCGTCCTGGCGCAGCGTCGGCCACAGGTCCTGGGCTTCTTCCAGCAGCGCGAAATCGCCGGACTCATCCGACTGCCGCGCCGCCTGGCTCAGGGCCCGGACGTCGAGCATGGACCGCGTCATGCCAATGGCGTCCCACTTGCTGCCGTCCGAACCCCATACGGACGGACCGATGCCGGGTGTGTCGGACGGACCGATCACTACCGCGCCGGCACCGTCGCCGAGCAGGAACGAAATGGTGCGTTCGTGGTTGTCGATTACGTCGGAGAGCTTTTCCGCACCAACGACCAGCACGTACTTGGCAGCGCCCGACCGGACCAAGGCATCACCCTGCGCAATGCCGTAGCAGTAGCCGGCGCAGGCTGCTGAAATATCAAAGGCCGGAGCCGGCGTTGCGCCCAGCCGGTCAGCCAGGCTGGCAGCCGCGGAGGGAGTTGCGTAAGGGTGGGTCACGGTGGAAACGATGACCGCGCCTAGCTGGGAGGCCTCGATGCCGGCCTGCTTGAGGGCCTCCTGCGCCGCACCTTCAGCCATGTCGATGACGCTGACATCAGCCGGCGCGCGGTGGCGCGTTACGATGCCGGTGCGCTGCCGGATCCATTCGTCTGAGGAATCAATCCACTGGCAGACGTCGTCGTTGGTGACAATGATGTCCGGGCGGTAAGCACCGATTCCCAGGATGCGGGTGTTCTCCTGGACGGGGGCCTGTTTCAGCGTGGGAACGCTCATGCGTTGCCCTCCAATTCTGCGAAGAGTGCCAGTGCGGCCGAGAGGTCTTCCGGCGTCTTGACGGCAACCGTCTTAACTCCGGGCATGCCGCGCTTGGCGAGGCCCGCAAGCGTGCCTGCTGGAGCCAGTTCGATGACTCCCGTGACGCCCCGCTGCACCATCGTATCCATGCAAAGGTCCCAGCGGACAGGACGGGAAACCTGGGCAATCAGGCTGTCGACGCCGGCCACCCCGCCGGTTACGTCCTTGCCGTCGAAGTTGGAGAGCCATGGGACCTGTGGATCCTGCGGCTTCAGGGTCGGCTTGAGCGCCTCAAGGGCACTTACGGCGGGCGCCATGTGCGAGGTGTGGAACGCCCCGGCCACCTTGAGCGGAATAACGCGGGCCTTGGCGGGCGGGTTCTCGGCCAGTGCCTTGAGCTGGTCGAAGGTCCCGGCGGCTACTGTCTGGCCGGCGCCGTTGACGTTGGCCGGCGTGGCGCCGGACGCTTCAATCGCCGCGAGGACCTCTGCAGGGTCCCCACCCACCACAGCGCTCATGCCGGTGGGAGTCACTGCCGCGGCCGCGGCCATGCTATTGGCGCGCTCCCGGACAAAAGTCATGGCTTCCTGTTCGGTGAGGACTCCGGCCAGCGCGGACGCGGTGATTTCACCAACCGAGTGGCCGGCGAGGATCACCGGGAGGGAGCTAAGTTCGACGTCGAAGAGGGACTTGGCCGCCACCAGGCCGGCCGCCACAATAAGCGGCTGCGCTACAGCGGTGTCCTTGATGGTTTCCTCGTCAGAGGTAGTCCCGTGGGCTGTCAGGTCGATGCCCGCGATTTCGCTCAGGGAGGCCAGCTGGCCTGCTACCGAAGGCAGTTCCAGCCAGGGGGCCAGAAAACCCGGGGTCTGTGAGCCCTGTCCAGGGCAGACTATTGCAAGCACGTATCCAGCTTTCCAAA
>JBKKDH010000250.1:0-5789 GCA_046708445.1 Arthrobacter sp. | reverse complement strand
CACCGGTCTGGATCTCGGAGTAGTGAACGAAGACATCGCCATCGGAGTCATCCGGGGTGATGAAGCCGAAGCCCTTTTCAGCGTTGAACCACTTGACGGTTCCCTGTGCCATTTATTTCTCCTCATAGTGGAACTATTAAGTCCAGCACACCTCGTGCTGGCCTTGGTCACTCTGCGAGAAGAATCCTGGATTGCCCGTTCCTGGGAACCGGCCCTGCAGGAGCTTCGCGCTCGCAACATGTCTTGCGAGCATGAAAAACACCTACACAAAGACTCGTATAAGAATTTCATGACACTACCCTCAGGTCAACGGTCCAGACAGCCAATCCGATAAATTTTGGGTAAAAGAAGGGTTAACGCCCTCGTCAGGGCCTTGTGAGGGCCGCAGCGGGGCATGCGCGGTGTGAAGGGGCCCTAGAAAAGCCGGGATTCGCTGTCGTCCACACCGCGCATGGCGTCATAGTCCAGCGTGATGCAGTCGATGCCGCGGTCGTTGGCCAGGACCTTGGCCTGGGGCTTGATCTGCTGCGCTGCGAAGATGCCGCGGACCGGAGCCAGCAGCGGATCGCGGTTCAGGAGTTCAAGGTAGCGCGTGAGCTGTTCCACGCCGTCGATATCGCCGCGGCGTTTCAGTTCGATGGCCACGGTGGACCCGCTGGCATCGCGCGCCAGGATGTCCACCGGGCCGATGGCTGTGAAATACTCCCGCCGGATCAGTGAAAAGCCGGAACCGAGGGTTTCGATCTGGTCTGCGAGCAGGCGCTGGAGATCCGCTTCGACGCCGTCCTTAATCAGGCCGGGGTCAACACCAAGGTCGTGGGAGGACTCGTGGAGGTGCTCATGGATGTTGATGATGAGCCGGTCATCGGTCTTGGCGGACTGGACGGTCCATTGTTCCGTGACCCCCAGTTCGAGATCGACGTCCTCCGGGGAAGACACCCGGAGGGTTGCCGGCGGGCTCATCCAGTTCAGCGGTTTGTAGGAGCCGCCGTCGGAATGGACCAGCACCGACCCGTCAGCCTTGACCAGCAGGAGCCTGGTGGCAAGGGGGAGATGGGCTTTGAGCCGGCCAACATAATCAACGGAGCATCGGGCTATGACAAGTCGCACGCCGTACACACTACCGGGGCTGGGGCAGAATGGAGGCATGCCGCGTTCCAACCGTCCCCGCCGCCCTGCCTCCGGAAAACCGGGCGCAGTTGCCGGCAAGAAGGGAAACGGCGAAGTCCCTGAGCTCGACCTGGAGCGGGCCCGGGCGGGCATTGCCCGCCGTGAGACCGCCCCCGACGGCGACTGGATGGTCAGGACCATGACGGCCAAAAACGCGGAAAAGACGTACATCTGCCCGGGCTGCTCAACGGCCGTCCTGCCCCGCGTTGCCCACCTGGTGGTGTGGAAGGACGACCACCTCTTCGGCGCTGCCGCGGGCCTGGCCGAACGCCGGCACTGGCACACCAACTGCTGGCTGTCACGCAGCTACCGCTACCGCTGAGCCGCCAAGCGCAAGACTGTGTAGGGGTTGAATCCCCGCCGGCCCAAAGTCGCTAAGCTGGCAGGCATGACTTTTGATCCGGCGTCGTACGAATTCACCCGGCCTGATGGCCCCGCACCCATCCGCGCCTCCACCGTCCTCCCCGCGCGGCGCGAGAATGTTGAGCTGCGCACCGAGGACGGCCACACCCTGGTAGGAGAGCTGGCGCTGCCCGAATCGGGACAGATCACCGCGACGCTGATCACGCTGCATCCGCTGCCTACGCACGGTGGGTTTATGGACTCCCATGTGTACCGGAAGGCGTCGTACCGGCTTCCGGCACTGGCGGGCGTGGCGGTGCTGCGGTTCAACACCCGCGGAACCTCTTCTCCCCGCGGGACCAGCGACGGAGCCTTCGAGGAAGGGATCGGCGAGAGGTTCGACGTCGAAGCCGCGGTCCGCTTCGCCGTCGAACGCCAGCTCCCCAACCGCTGGCTGGTGGGCTGGTCCTTCGGCACCGAGCTCGCCCTGATGTACGGCGCAGTAGAACCGGTGGCCTCCCAGGTGGAGGGTGCGGTGCTGCTGTCCCCGCCGCTGCACCGGGCCACTGATGCCCACCTCGGGGTCTGGGCGGAGAGCGGCAAACCGTTGACCGTGCTGGTGCCCGAACATGACGATTATCTGCGGCCCGAGGCCGCCGCGGACCGCTTCCGGCTGGTTCCGCAGGCACGCGTTGTAGGGGTCGACGGCGCCAAGCACCTGTGGGTGGGCGAGAAATACGCCGCGCGTGTACTTAACGAAATCGTGGACGAGGTCACCGAGGCAGGTTCCGGCGCGGAAGGCCTGCCCCAGGAATGGGACGGCCCGGCAGCCACTGCGGCAGCCTGACCCGGAGGTAAGGCAGCCGGCTGCCAGCCGCCCTTCGGCTGCCGGCCCGGGCCGTGCCTGCTGCGGCCTAGTGCTTGTCCTGGCGGACGATATAGATCTCCTTGACCAGCAGGAGGATGGCGGCGGCGGTGGGAATGGCAATCAGGGCGCCCAGGATGCCGAGCAGGCTGCCGCCGGCAATCACGGAAATAACGGCTACCGCGCCGGGCACGGCCACGGCCTTCTGCATGATGCGGGGGGAGATGAAGTAGGCCTCGAACTGCAGGTAGGCGAAGTAGCAGATCGCGTAGATGGCGGCTGTCTGCCAGCCCTCCGTCAGCGATACGAGGAGTACCACCACCGCCGCAATCAGTCCGCCCACCAGCGGGATAAATGCCAGCAGCGCCACCACGAAGGCGAGCAGGACGGCAAAGGGAATGCCGAGGATGGACATCACCACAAAGGCGAAGGTGGCATTCAGCAGGGCGACGCACGCCTGGCCGATGACGTAGTTGCCCACAGACCGCGTGATTTCCTCGGAGAGAGCCTGCACGCGAGGCCGGCGCGACCGGGGTGCCAGGCGGTAGCCCCACTTCTTCATGGCGGGCAGCGCCGCAAGGAAGTAGAGGCTAAGCACCAGGACGATCAGGGTGCCGAACAGCCCGTTGGCCACCGTTGAGCCGAATCCCACCACCCCGCCGAAGATGCCGCCCATGGCCTCGGGGTCATTGACGAACTTATCCAGTTCGTCCTCGATGCGGTCCCGGACGCCGAACTGGTCATCCACGCTCCGGAAGAAGTCCGAATCAATAAAGTCCCGCACCCAGACCGGGGCCTGTTGGACGATTTCCGTGACCTGTTCCACGATGGTGGGGATCAGGGTGGCGAAGAATCCCACCACCGCGGTGACCAGCACTGACACGGATACCAGGATGCCCGCCGGGCGCGGAATCTTCCTGCCTTCAAGCCAGCCGACCACCGGATCCAGGCCAAGCGCGATGAAGAGGGCTGCAACAATCCAGAGCAGGAGCTGCGTGGTGTTGGAGCCGATCCAGTAGACCAGCAGCGCCAACCCCACGCCTACCGTGCCCATGAACCCGAGGTAGAGCGGGTGTTGGGGCGAGAGCCGCGGGCCCGGCTGGCCGAACTGAGGGGGTGACTGCACTGCGTCACCAGTGGCCTCTTCCTGATGCGAATACTCGGGAGGCATCTCGAAACGGAGCCGTGGCTGCGCTCCGGGCAGCGGCTGGCGGAGCCTGCGTATCACGGATCCCAGGGCGGCCGCGGCGCCCGATCGCCGGACCATGACAGGCTGCTCAGGCCCGGTGCGCTGCGCGGGAACAGCCGGTGGATTTTCGTGTCCCGCGGGGGATTCTTCCGTCTTGTCAGTCACTGCTTTTTGGGGCCTGTTCCGTGCGTGGCGCCGCGGCTGCGGGCCGGTGTGATGATCATCGCAAACACTATCAGCAGCCTTGTCAACAGCCGGGAGGACCGCCTGTTCCGGGGCGGCTGGGACGCGCGGGGAAGGCCCCCGACTGAGCTATTGGTAACAAAACGGTTACTATTGAAAGCAAACCCCCGCTGATGATAGGTGTTTCCTTTGCGTTTCAAGACTGCAGTCGCACTCGTGCTGCTCGGCCTCCTGACACTTCTGGCCGGTATCGGCCAGAAGACCATCTGGGCTCCCTCCGAGACCTTCACGGCCTCGGTACCCACAGATGCCGCCGAGGCGCCGTTGACCGTCATTGACCAGAACCTTCGCACGCTTCACGGCGGCACGGTAAAGATCAACATCAAGGGTGACGGCAACTTCGTCCTTGCCGCCGGCCGGCCGGACGACGTTGACGCATGGGTGGGCCAGACCGCCCACAACACCGTCACGGGGGTCTCCGAAGACAACAAGTCCCTGCACGTGGAGCACGCCGAGGGCGAAGCCACGGCACCTAATCCCGCAGGATCGGACCTGTGGGTGTCCAGCGAAAACGCCAGCGGCGAGCTGGAGTATTCGTGGACCCCTCCCGCGGACGGTGAATGGTCGCTGCTGCTGGCCTCCGATGGCACGAAGGCAGCTCCGGGCACCGTGTCGATGACGTTCCCGAACGACACCTCCACGCCGTGGGCCATCCCGCTGATGGTCATCGGCGGCCTCCTGATCCTTGCCGGCATTGCGCTGGCCTTGCTTTCTGCACGATCCCGGAACGGCGACGGCACCGGACAGGGAAGCCTGTTCGCCCAGCGGGCCCGTGCCAAGGCCGAGACCCGTTCGTCGGCGCGCCTGGGCATGGTGAGCGCAGGCATGGTCACAGCCGCAGTCACGGCAGCGGTGGTCGCCGGAACCGGCGTGGCTGCCAACGCAACCACAACTCCTGCGCCCTCCACGGAGCCCACGCCTTCCGCCTCCGAAGGGGCCGCTCCGTCCACGCCAGTCCTCCTTGACGCGCAGTTCCGGCGCATCCTGGAGCAGGTCTCCAGTGCCGCCGACGCCGGTGACGCCGCCAAGGACGCCGGCAAGCTTGCGGACCGGGTGGCAGGAACCGAACTGGAAGTACGGACCCAGAACTACAAGATCCGCTCCCAGGTGGGCGCCTACGAGGCACGAATGCCCGTGCGCTCCACGAAGCTGCTCACCACCGTTGTCACCAGCCAGCGGGACTGGCCGCGCGAGGTCCTGGCCGTCACCCAGGGCGAGGGCAACGTGGTGCCCCAGCTGCTGACCCTGGTGCAGCCGTCGCCGCGGGAGAACTACAAGCTCGTGGAAACCACCCCGCTGCAGCCGGGCACCACGTTCCCGTCCATCGGCAGGGACGGCACGGAGACCCTGGCCCCGAATGACAAGACCGGCCTGCTGTACAGCGGCGAGGAGGCCCTCGCGGGCCTGGCGGACCGCCTCACCTCGGCTGATTCGAGCTTCAAGGACAAGCTGGTGGAAGGGGAGTCCTCGCCGTACATCGCCGACACGCTCTCCTACCAGGCTGAAGTGGTCAAGTCCGGCGAGAACGGCAACTTCTCCTTCACCCACAAGGTAGTGCCGGAGAGCACGGTGGTGTTCCGCACGGCCGACGGCGGTGCCCTGGTTCTGGGCCGGCTGAACTTCGCGTTCGACGGCACTCCGAAGGCGTCCGGCGACAAGCTCACCATCGGTGACGACGCTGCGGCGCTCGCCGGAGGCAAGGAAACCACCACTGGCATGGTGCTGGACTTTGCCGAGTCCATGGCCGTCTACATCCCGCCGGCAGGCTCAACGGATCCCATCAAGCTCGTCGCCGCCACCCGCGGACTCATCGGCGCAAGCTTCAAGTAGGCAGCAGGGGTACAAGCCCGCTGTGCAGTACCCCCGGCAGCGGCCGGAGTGGCTAGAGTGGAAAGCATGAGTTCGCCAGCTTCCCGCCCAGTCCCTCCAGCCGCTGCCAGCCTGCTTAACCTGCGAGGCGCCGTCGACCTTTCCGCACTG